>NZ_RJPX01000001.1:0-193816 GCF_003944325.1 Streptococcus mitis
GTATAGAAAATATGGGAACATAAATTAGAAAGAAAAATATATGAAAACAATTATTGATAATTTTGTTGATAGAGTAATTGAATACGGAATGTATAATGAAATTGACAAAATATATGTGAAAAATAGAGTACTAGCGTTAATAGGTGAGGAGGGAACTGATTGCATTTCCGATGAAAATGACCTGAAACTAATAAAAGATTACTTAGTGGAAATCGCCTTAAAAAACGGTAAAATTAAAGATTTAATCGAGGAAAAGGAATGTTTAGGAGCAGAGTTAATGAATTTCATAGTTCCTTTACCTAGTCGATTAAATGATATTTTTTGGAGTTCATATGATATATCACCTCAAGAAGCAGTTGAAGAGTTTTATAAATTAAGTAAAGATAGTGATTATATTAAAACTTCTGCTATTGCTAAGAATATTGAGTTTCGAGCATCAACTAAATACGGAGAGCTAGAGATTACGATAAATTTGTCAAAACCCGAAAAAGATCCAAAAACAATTGCTGCTGAAAAATTAGTAAAAGCAACTAATTATCCCAAATGTTTACTATGCATGGAAAATGAAGGATATCAGGGGCGAATAAATTATCCAGCACGTTCGAATCATAGAATTATTCGGTTGAAACTTGGTGACGAAGTATGGGGATTCCAGTATTCTCCCTACTCATATTTTAATGAGCATGCGATATTTTTGAATAGTCAACATGTACCAATGGCTATTACCTCTAAAACATTTGAACAATTATTGGAGATTGTTGATATTTTGCCAGGATATTTTGCTGGTTCAAATTCTGATCTTCCTATCTCAGGAGGCTCCATTCTTAGTCATAACCACTACCAGGGAGGGAAATATATTTTCCCAATGGAAAAAGCAAAATTTGAGAGTGAATTTCGTTTTAAAGACTTTGAGGATGTTAATGCTGGTATTGTAAAATGGCCAATGTCAGTAATTAGGTTACAAAGTGAAAATAAAAATCGCTTGTTAGATTTAGCTACTAAAATTCTAAACAAGTGGAGAGAATATTCAGATTTAGAAGTAGACATCATTGCAATGACTGCAGATGTCCCACACCATACGGTGACTCCTATTGCTCGTAAAGTGGACGGAAGATATGAATTAGATATTGTTCTAAGAGATAATCATACTACTGAAGAATACCCAGATGGTGTTTTCCATCCTCATCAAGATGTACAACATATTAAAAAGGAAAATATTGGGTTAATCGAAGTGATGGGACTTGCGATTTTACCACCTCGTTTGAAAACAGAGTTAGAAGAAGTTGAGAAATATCTTTTAGGAAAAGATAACGCAATTGCTGATTATCATTTAGAATGGACCGTTCAATTGAAAGAAAAATATCCTGGACTTAAAGAGAAGGAGGTTCATAGCGTAGTTCAACATGAAGTAGGGCAAGTATTTGCTAGAGTTCTCGAAGATGCAGGTGTTTACAAGAATACTCAAACCGGACATGAAGCATTTATGAGATTTGTTAAATCGGTTGGAATTAATTAGGAGGAAGTAAAAATGGCAATATTGGTAACAGGCGGAGCTGGTTATATTGGTAGCCATACCGTAGTAGAATTACTAAATTTAGGAAAGGAAGTCATAATTGTCGACAACCTTTCGAACTCTAGCATCTTGGTGCTAGACCGTATTGAAGCAATTACAGGAATACGTCCCGTGTTTTACGAATTAGATGTTTGTGATAAACAAGCATTGAGAAAGGTATTTGAAAAAGAATCGATTGATGCTGCAATTCATTTTGCAGGTTATAAAGCTGTCGGAGAATCCGTGCAAAAGCCTGTGATGTACTACAAAAATAATATTATGAGTACATTAGCACTTGTTGAAGTGATGTCAGAATTTAATGTTAAAAAGATTGTCTTTTCTTCAAGTGCGACTGTATATGGAATTAACAATCAGTCACCCCTAATTGAGACGATGGAAACAAGTGCGACAAATCCTTATGGGTATACGAAAGTGATGCTTGAACAAATTTTAAAAGATGTTCATGTGGCAGATTCAGAATGGAGTATTGCGTTGCTTCGTTATTTCAATCCAATTGGTGCTCATGAGTCTGGTTTGATTGGGGAAGATCCCTCAGGAATTCCTAACAACTTGATGCCTTATATTGCACAAGTAGCGGTAGGTAAGCTGTCAGAGCTAAGTGTGTTCGGAAATGATTATGATACGCTTGATGGTACTGGTGTGCGTGATTATATCCATGTAGTAGATTTAGCAATAGGACATATAAAAGCTTTAGAAAAAGTATCTGAAAAAACAGATGTTTATATCTATAACCTAGGCTCGGGAGAAGGCACTAGTGTATTACAACTTGTAAATACATTTGAAAGTGTTAATAAGGTCCCTATTCCTTATAAAATAGTTCCAAGACGTTCAGGAGACGTTGCAACTTGTTATGCAAATGCAGACAAAGCATATAAGGAATTAAATTGGAGGACAACAAAATCGATTGAAGACATGTGTAGAGATACATGGAATTGGCAATCAAAAAATCCCAATGGCTATAATTGATGATACTGTCTATATGAGTGCTGTATTTTGGAAAAATTACTTAACCTTTTAATGAAATTCATATTTAATGAAAGATAAATTTTTTAAAAAAATTTTTTGAAAGCGCTTGACAAAGGAAACGGTTTCATTGTATAATGTAAACATAATGACACCGATGTCAAATATAAAAAAGAAGGTCTTTATATGAAAAACTTAACAAAAATTAAGTTCAAAGAGAATGGGGAATTTAATCATTTCCCTGGGAATACAGTTGTAGCAAATCTTTATACTAAACAAGATTTGATGGAAGTTGTTGATATTATTCAATCACGTTATAGAGAATTACCATTTATCGATAAGTTTACTTTAACTCCAAGGAATTCTATTCACATGACTGTAATTGAATTGTTGTGCCATGAAAATCGTGAAACGGAGTTTTGGAGCAGTAATCTTCCTCTAGATACACCTTTACAGGAAATACATGATTACTTTGCTAAACAACTTGAAATTTTTCCATTGTTGGATGAAGAAATTCATATGCGTGTAACTGAAATGGGAAAACAAAACATATTAGTTGAACCTGCAGATGAAGCTTCTGCAAAGAGATTAGAAGAAATTCGTACTTATGTCTCAGAAAAAGCAGGTGTTCGTTTCCCTAATCATGATAGATATCAATTCCATATTTCAATTGGGTATCTTCGAATTCCTTTAACCGAAGAGGAGGAAGAAGAGTTTACTAAAGTCAGAGCAGAATTAACTGAAATTTTATTAGAGAAGATTCCAACTATTACTGTAAACCGTATTGACTATACTGTATTTGAAGATATGAGACAATTTGTTCCATATCATGAAAAATTTAAATAAAATAATAAAAAAGGAGAACTTATCATGAAAAAAATGAAAGTTTGGTCTACTGTACTTGCAACGGGAGTTGCTCTTACTACACTTGCTGCTTGCTCTGGAGGTTCAAATTCTACGACTGCTTCTTCATCTGAAGAAAAAGCTGATAAAAGTCAAGAATTAGTAATCTATTCGAACTCAGTCTCAAATGGTCGTGGTGATTGGTTAACTGCTAAAGCAAAAGAAGCTGGTTTTAATATCAAAATGGTTGATATCCCTGGCGCTCAATTAGCAGACCGTGTTATTGCTGAGAAGAATAATGCAGTTGCAGATATGGTATTTGGAATTGGTGCTGTTGATTCAAATAAAATTAGAGATCAAAAATTACTAGTACAGTACAAGCCTAAATGGTTAGATAAAATTGATCAATCTTTATCAGATAAAGATAATTATTATAATCCTGTGATTGTTCAACCATTAGTTTTAATTGGGGCGCCTGATGTAAAAGAAATGCCTAAAGATTGGACTGAATTAGGTAGTAAGTATAAAGGTAAATATTCAATTTCTGGGCTCTCAGGTGGAACAGGACGGGCAATTCTAGCAAGTATCTTAGTTCGATACCTTGATGATAAAGGTGAATTAGGTGTTTCCGAAAAAGGTTGGGAAGCAGCAAAAGAATATTTGAAAAATGCATACACTCTTCAAAAGGGAGAAAGTTCAATTGTTAAGATGTTAGACAAAGAAGATCCAATACAATATGGAATGATGTGGGGTTCTGGTGCTTTAGTTGGACAAAAAGAACAAAATGTTGTTTTCAAAGTTATGACTCCTGAGATTGGTGTACCATTTGTAACTGAACAAACTATGGTTTTAAGCACTAGTAAAAAACAAGCGTTAGCTAAAGAATTTATTGATTGGTTTGGTCAATCAGAAATTCAAGTAGAATATAGTAAGAACTTTGGATCTATTCCTGCAAATAAAGATGCCCTCAAAGATCTACCAGAAGATACTAAGAAATTTGTTGATCAAGTGAAACCACAAAATATTGACTGGGAAGCTGTTGGAAAGCATTTGGATGAATGGGTAGAAAAAGCTGAATTAGAATACGTACAATAAGAAATAAGAGTTAATTTTTATGTCCAAGTCTCTCTATTATTTCTAAATTTATGGAAGAAATAAAGAGAGGCTTTTGGTTTAGTAATAGAGGGAGTTAGTGAGATGATTAAATTTGATAATATTCAAATTAAATATGGTGATTTTGTTGCAATTGATAATCTGAATTTAGATATACATGAAGGGGAATTTTTTACATTTCTTGGGCCTTCAGGATGTGGTAAATCAACTACTTTGAGAGCATTGGTAGGTTTTCTAGATCCATCATCAGGAAGTATTGAAGTTAATGGAACAGATGTCACTCATTTGGAACCTGAAAAGCGTGGAATTGGTATTGTATTTCAATCTTATGCGCTATTTCCAACTATGACTGTTTTTGATAATATTGCATTTGGTTTAAAAGTTAAGAAGGTAGCTCCAGATGTTATTAAAGCTAAAGTATCAGCAGTAGCAGCAAAAATTAAGATCTCTGATCAACAGTTACAGCGTAATGTATCAGAATTATCTGGGGGTCAACAACAAAGGGTAGCATTGGCTCGTGCTCTGGTTCTTGAACCTAAAATTCTTTGTCTAGATGAACCATTGTCGAACCTTGACGCAAAATTACGTGTAGATTTGAGAAAAGAGTTGAAAAGACTTCAAAAAGAGTTAGGTATTACTACTTTATACGTTACTCATGACCAAGAGGAAGCCTTAACTTTATCTGATAGAATTGCAGTCTTTAACAATGGATACATCGAACAGGTCGGTACACCTGTAGAGATTTATCATAATTCTCAAACTGAATTTGTATGTGATTTTATTGGCGATATTAATGTTTTGACCGATGAAACAGTCCACGAAGTATTACTGAAAAATGCAAGCGTTTTCTTAGAAGATAAAAAAGGATACATTCGATTAGAGAAAGTTCGATTCAATCGTGAAACTGAACAAGATTTCATTCTAAAAGGGACAATTATTGATGTTGAGTTTTCTGGAGTTACAATTCACTATACAATAAAAGTTTCTGAAAGTCAGATTCTTAATGTAACAAGTATTGATAGTCAGGCTGCTATTAGATCTGTCGGAGAAAGTGTGGACTTATTTATCACACCATCAGACGTTCTGCAATTTTAAGGAGGTGCAGTATGCGTCATAAATTAAATTTAAAAGATTGGCTTATTCGTTTAGGGTTAATCTGGTTCCTAGTAACATTTATTATTTATCCAAACTTTGATCTAGTAGTGAATGTATTTGTAAAAGGAGGAGAATTTTCCCTTGAAGCTGTACATCGTGTTCTAAAATCTGAGAGGGCACTTCAGAGTATTATGAACAGTTTTAAGTTGGCATTTTCACTCATTATTACAGTTAATGTCGTCGGTATTCTTTGTGTTCTATTTACAGAGTACTTTGATATTAAAGGTGCTAAAATTTTAAAATTAGGCTATATGACCTCTTTAATTTATGGAGGAGTGGTTTTAGCGACTGGATATAAATTTGTCTATGGTCCTTATGGATTGATAACAAAATTTTTACAAAATGTTATCCCTTCTTTAGACCCTAACTGGTTTATTGGGTATGGTGCAGTCTTATTCATTATGACATTTTCAGGAACTGCTAATCATACATTGTTTTTAACAAATACAATTCGAAGCGTTGACTATCACACTATTGAGGCTGCACGAAATATGGGAGCAAAACCATTTACTGTTTTCCGAAAAGTAGTGTTACCAACCTTAATTCCAACTCTATTTGCACTTACTATTATGGTTTTTCTTAGTGGTTTGTCTGCAGTAGCAGCACCCATGATTGTTGGTGGTAAAGGATTTCAAACTATAAATCCAATGATTATTACATTTGCAGGGATGGGGAATTCTCGTGATTTAGCTGCCTTACTTGCAATTATTTTAGGTATTGCAACTACAATTTTGCTTACTATCATGAATAAGATAGAAAAAGGTGGAAATTATATTTCTATCTCTAAGACTAAAGCGCCTCTTAAAAAACAAAAAATTGCATCTAAGCCTTGGAATATCATTGCTCACATTGTAGCATATGGATTGTTCACAGTTTTCATGCTTCCACTAATTTTTATAGTATTATACTCATTTACAGATCCAGTTGCAATTCAAACAGGTAACTTAACATTATCAAACTTTACTTTAGAAAATTATCGCCTATTCTTTAGTAATAGTGCGGCATTCTCTCCATTCTTGGTCAGCTTTATTTACTCTATTATTGCTGCTACAACAGCAACAATTCTTGCAGTTGTATTTGCTCGTGTTGTTCGAAAACATAAAGCTCGTTTTGATTTCTTATTTGAATACGGTGCTCTACTTCCTTGGTTACTACCAAGTACACTTTTAGCGGTAAGTTTATTATTTACTTTTAATCAGCCTCAATTTCTTGTTTTGAATCAGATTTTGGTAGGTAGTTTAGTAATTCTACTTATTGCATATATAGTTGTAAAAATCCCATTTTCTTATAGAATGGTACGTGCTATATTATTTAGTGTAGATGATGAGATGGAAGATGCAGCAAGAAGTATGGGTGCTTCACCTTTCTATACTATGATGAAGGTTATCATTCCATTTATTCTACCGGTTGTTCTTTCTGTTATTGCATTAAACTTTAACTCTTTATTAACTGACTTCGACTTATCTGTATTTCTTTACCATCCATTAGCTCAACCACTGGGTATAACTATTCGTTCAGCTGGTGATGAAACAGCTACTTCAAATGCTCAAGCACTTGTATTCGTTTATACTATTGTGTTAATGATAATTTCTGGTTCCGTATTATACTTTACGCAGAGACCAGCTAGTAGAAAAAGGAAATAATAATGAATGCAACAAGCTTAGGACTATCATATATCGAAATTATATTAAGAATTGTACTTTCATTAGTTATTGGTGGGGTAATTGGTTTAGAGAGAGGAAGTAAATCTCAACCAGCAGGTATTCGCACACATAGTATTGTCTGCATGGCTGCATGTTTAATTATGATGACTAATGAGTATGTATCTTATAAATTTGGTACAGGAGATCCTACACGCTTAGGTGCGCAGGTTATATCAGGTGTTGGTTTTCTTGGGGCTGGAACAATACTTATTACAGATAAAAAGAAAATAACTGGTTTAACAACTGCAGCCGGAATATGGGCTTCAGCTGGAATCGGTCTAGCTATAGGTGTTGGTTTTTATGAAGGAGCCGTACTAGTAGCAATGTCTGTTTGGAGTGTTATATCTATGTTCCAACCTTTAAAAAAATATCTTCAAAGTCGTTCAAAGATAATCGAATTGTATATCGTTGTTAGATCCACAGAAGCATATAATAGGGTGCTAGTATACTGTGCTGAGAATGGTATTAGAATGACTGATTCTAGAACTGCATTTGGAGATGTTAATTCAGAAAGAATTGAATATTTTGATGTTCCAGAAAAAAAAATAGCATCATTTATTACTCTCGAACTATCAGGAAGATTTGAACATCTTCGTCTGATGGAAGAAATTGCTAATATTGTAGGTGTTATTTATGTCGAAGAAATTAGCTGAAATTTATTAAACAAAGGGACAGATGTTCTTGTCCTTTTGTTTTTTTAAATGTTTTTATCATCTAAATTTTGAGTAGATTTTTACTCAGAGGTTTTTATGAAAGTTTATAAAATCAATTTTGATTTAGGTAAAATAGAATACTTTGATAGTAATTATTTGATACAAGTATACAAATTTATTTCTTTTTATGATATTTGTGAAATGGTGTTTGCCTTTCATCTACCTCCTGATGAGTTGATAACAAATGTTATTTTTAAAGAAAAAATTTACTCTATGTTAGAATGTTACATTGACAGATTATTATATGTTTTTATAAATCCTACAAATTTTACTGAAAAAGTTAATCTACAATTTTATGGTAGTTTTTTCTCATATGAATTTATTTGTCGTGAAGTTGGAAACATTCTTAAAAATAAAGGTGTGAAATGCAATTTAAACTTTTTTGAAGAGGAAGAATATTTGTAAAATTAATTTTGTGAATTTGTTGATCTTAAATAATTTACTAAATTCTCTTGTTAAAAAAAATTAAATATTGTATAGTAATATTAGAATGTTTGTAATGGAGGACTNAAATGAAAAATATAAATGGGAAAAAGGTAACTATTTATGATATTGCACGTTTATCAGGTTTTTCTCCAAAAACAGTTTCACGAGTTATTAATGGTGGAGTAAATGTTAAAGAAGAAACTTATCAAGCGATCCAAAAAGTTATAGAGGAATTGTCGTATATTCCAAATGCGTATGCAAGAAATTTAACTAAAAAAGAAGCTATAAATATATTGATTTCTGTAAAAAAAATCGACTCTTTTCCTTTAATTTGGTTCCAAACTTTATTAGATAAAGTTTTACAAACTTGTAAAGAGTATGGTGTTAACGCTATTGTTGAATATTTTAGTGAAGAAGATACAATTAGTAATTCAATAATTTCGAGTACAGGAAGCTTGATAGATGGTGTAATAGTATTTTATGAAAGTAAAGAAGATATTCGGATTAATTACTTACAAAAGAATAAAATTCCATTCATAGTTTTTGGAGAATCTAGAACACCTAAAGTTGTGTATGTTTCTAACAACAATTTTCAGGCCACTTATGACATGATGAAATTAGTATCAAAAGAAAACATTAATAGTATGTGGTTACTTATGGGAGGAGAATCCCTTGTTAATATGGATCGAGAGAGGGGGGTTCGTGCTTTTTTAAATGATAAAAACTATGAAATGGATTTGAAAGTTGTATATGGTCTAACTACAATAGATTCGGTTTATTCATATGCTACAAGACATCTATCTAATCAAAATTATCCTGATTTGGTTTTTGTATCTGGGGATGAGAAAGTACAGGGATTGATTCGTGCTTGCTATGAGAAGGAAATTACTATTCCTGATGATATTTCAATAATCGGATTTGACAATATTCCAATTTCTCAATATTATACTCCGGCTTTATCTACAATTTCTCCTGATTATATCATGTTGGCTAAAAAATTGATTGAAGGTGTTTTATCAATTATTAATGGTGAGGATATTGAATCTGTTGAAATATCGTCCCAAATTGTAAGAAGACAAAGTTTTTAATCGGTTAAAAAAAGCCGATTTTTTTATTTGATATACTATTAGAAAAGTAGTAAAATATAAATGATGACACCGATGTCATTTTAGAATGAGGTGAATTAATGAATACAGTATTTAACCATTCATTTAATAGTATTGTTGAGTTAAGGCATATCCTTTCAGTTTTAATTGCATGTGCGTGTGGTTTGGCAATAGGATATGAGAGAAAAGCTCGTAATAAACAAGCTGGTGTTAAAACACATGTAATTGTTGCTTTAACTTCAGCGTTAATGATGATTTTATCTAAAGAAGCTTTTTTAGATACACCTGCTTATGATACATCTAGGGTTGCAGCTCAAATTGTTAGTGGCATTAGTTTCATTGGTGGTGGTATTATTTTTACTCGCGACAAGAAAATTAGTGGCATAACAACGGCAGCGGGTATTTGGGCAACTGCTGGAATAGGTATGGCTATTGGTGCTAATTTTTGGATATTTGGAATTTTTTGTAGTTTAATTGTTGTTCTGGTACAATTGGTGACACATAGTAATATAAGAAATCATGTAATCTATCAAGTAAAGATACTTATAGAAACTAATGATATTACTTTGCCTGGTAGAATTTATTCAAAACTAGGCGTATTTGATTTTAGAAAGTCTAATGTAGAATTGAAGGAACAACTTGATAATGGTTCATACGATATTTTAATTTCTATTGAGAATGATAAAGAGATTTCAGTTGTTGATGTTGAAAAATTCTTGTTTGAATACGATAAAAATTTAAAAATTAAAGAGTTAAAACTCAAAAATTATGTGAAGTGATTAAGAATTGTATCTGAAATATTTTTAAATTACTTAAAATAAATTCTAAATGTATAGTGAGTTTTCTTTTTCTTTAGTTTTTAAGAGTCCAATAGGGTTCTTTTTTCTGTGATCATTTTATCAAAAAGTATTTGTTATACTTTTTTTAATTATGTGACTTTCAGTCCGTCTCGCTCCGTTAGGTGCGAGACAAAAAAACCACCCGCTATGCGGGTGCGCGTCGAAGGTTATACCAAAAAAACTCCGAACGCGATACAATAAAGGTGTTCAAGCCAATTGTAAAGCGAAAGGAGAAAAATATGGCACAAAAGGCACATAGTTTATCACACACAAAGTGGATGTGTAAATATCACATTGTGTTCACCCCTAAGTATAGACGAAAAGTCATTTATAATCAATATCGAAGTAGTTTAGGCGAAATATTTCATCGCTTGTGTAGTTATAAAGGAGTTGAAATTATCGAGGGTCACTTAATGCCAGACTATGTACATAAGTAATACTAAAGCCTCTTTGAGAGTCAAGTGATGAGTCAAGAGTTGAACAAAGTGAAAGTCAGCGTCTTTAGGCGCTGGCTGGTAATTTGGACTCATAGTCCTGGGACAAACCACCCGTTAGACGGATGGTCATGATTGTGGGGACATTTACTTCATTTTATCTTGAAATTTAGTTTTTGCCTAGATTCTAATATCTTAATCATTCCTCGTACTTTCTCTCAGAGTCAGTCTGGTTCCCAACATGGTCAGGCTAGGTATTTTGCGACCGTGGAGTACTTCTTTGTTAAGAATATCCATACCTGCTCGGCCCATTTCTTCGGTATAGACGGTGATGCTAGAGAGAGGAGGATAAACCTGCTTGGTCAGGCTAGTGTCATTAAAGGAAATGAGGCTGACGCGGTCTGGTAGGCTGATTCCAGCTTCTTGGAGGGCACGGAGGGCACCGATAGCTAAACTATCGCTAGCTGCAAAAAATGCTGGTGGCAGTTGGTCTTCCAAACTCTGAATAGCCTCCTTCATCAAGTCATAGCCAGACTGGGCAGTAAAGCTTCCTTGAAAGACCAGTTCATCATGATAGATCCCTTTTGTTTGACTGTAGTTCCTAAAATTTTCCAGTCGCTTATCCTCAATGATTTCTTCTTGGTCGGTTGTTTCCTCAAGCCCTGTTAGAATCCCGATACGTTCCATCCCTTGACTGAGGAAATAATCGACAACCTGTTTCATGGCAGTGTAAAAGTCCGTGATAATGCAGGTGTGTCCCAGGGAAAGTGTATCGCTGTCTAGAAATACAAGAGGCTTTTGGTATTCTTCAAAGGCAGAAATCTGAGCTCGACTAAACTTTCCGATGCAGAGAATCCCAATCACTTCCTCGCTTAGGGTAAAAGGATGGTCATTAAAATAGCGCAAGATATCGTAGTCCAACTCTTGGGCTCTTTTTTCTATGCCTAGGCGAATCTGGTAGTAGTAGAGGTCGTCCAGCTCCCCTTGTTCGCTGACCCATTGGATAATGGCAATCTTTTGCTTGGGCTTGTGGGACTCGCCTGTCTTGAGGTGCTTGGTGTAGCCCAGCTCTTCAGCAACGGTTAAAATACGGTGTCTGGTTTCTTCTGTAACAGATAGGCTCTGGTCGCGGTTGAGGACACGGGATACGGTCGCGATAGAGACAGAGGCTAGCTGTGCAATGTCTTTTAAGGTAGCCATAAATCCTCCTCCTTTTAGGTTAGTATATCATATTTTTCTGCTTTTTACTGATAGTTTAGTAAAAATTTAGTAAAAAGGATTGACCTTGGGAAATACCTTGGATACAATAGAAGAAAACGATTACACGTTAAGGTGACTTAACGGACAGAAAAAGGAGAAATCATATGACACAACATCTTACTGCTGAAGCTCTTCGTAAAGACTTTCTTGCTGTTTTTGGTCAAGAAGCAGACCAAACTTTCTTTTCACCAGGTCGTATCAATTTGATTGGTGAACACACAGACTACAACGGTGGGCACGTTTTTCCTGCTGCTATTTCCTTGGGAACTTACGGTGCAGCTCGTAAGCGTGACGACCAAGTTTTACGTTTCTACTCAGCTAACTTTGAGGACAAGGGCATTATCGAAGTGCCTTTAGCGGATCTCAAGTTTGAAAAAGAGCACAACTGGACCAACTATCCAAAAGGGGTTCTTCATTTCTTGCAAGAAGCTGGGCATGTGATTGACAAAGGGTTTGATTTTTATGTTTATGGGAATATCCCAAATGGTGCTGGCTTGTCTTCTTCTGCATCCTTGGAACTCTTGACAGGAGTCGTGGCAGAGTATCTATTTGATTTAAAACTAGACCGTTTGGATTTGGTTAAAATCGGTAAACAAACAGAAAACAACTTTATCGGAGTAAACTCTGGTATCATGGATCAGTTTGCCATCGGTATGGGTGCAGACCAACGTGCTATTTACCTAGATACCAACACCTTAGAATACGACTTGGTGCCACTTGATTTGAAGGACAATGTCGTTGTTATCATGAACACTAACAAGCGCCGTGAATTGGCGGACTCTAAATACAATGAACGTCGTGCTGAGTGTGAAAAAGCAGTGGAAGAGTTGCAAGTTGCCTTAGATATTCAGACCTTGGGTGAATTGGACGAGTGGGCCTTTGACCAATATAGCTATCTGATTAAAGATGAAAATCGTTTGAAACGTGCTCGTCATGCAGTGCTTGAAAATCAACGTACCCTTAAAGCTCAAGTAGCCCTCCAAGCAGGAGATTTGGAAACGTTTGGTCGTTTGATGAATGCTTCTCACGTTTCTCTAGAACATGACTATGAAGTAACTGGCTTGGAATTGGATACTCTTGTTCACACAGCTTGGGCACAAGAAGGAGTTCTCGGTGCTCGTATGACAGGGGCAGGTTTTGGCGGATGTGCCATTGCCTTGGTGCAAAAAGATGCTGTTGATGCCTTTAAGGAAGCTGTAGGCAAACACTACGAGGAAGTAGTTGGATACGCTCCAAGTTTCTATATCGCTGAAGTTGCAGGTGGCACTCGCGTCCTTGACTAGTCAAAAGGAGGCTCTATAGTGACCTTAGTAGATAAATTTGTAACACATGTCATTTCTGAAAGTTCATATGAGGAAATGGATCGAATCTACCTGACCAATCATGTCTTGGCACGAGTGGGAGACGGTGTTTTGGAAGTTGAGACGGATCTGGATAAAGTGATTGACCTCAAGGACCAGCTGGTTGAGGAAGCCGTTCGATTAGAGATGATTGAGGATAGTCAGACTGCACGTGAAATCCTTGGTGCTGAACTGATGGACTTGGTGACTCCTTGTCCGAGTCAGGTCAATCGTGACTTCTGGGAAACCTATGCTCACTCTCCTGAGCAAGCGATAGAGGATTTTTACCAACTCAGTCAGAAAAATGACTACATCAAACTCAAGGCCATTGCTAAAAATATCGCTTATCGTGTTCCATCTGATTACGGTGAACTTGAAATTACCATCAACCTCTCTAAGCCTGAAAAGGATCCCAAAGAGATTGCGGCAGCCAAGTTGGTGCAAGCTAGCAATTATCCCCAGTGTCAGCTTTGTCTAGAGAATGAGGGCTACCATGGTCGAGTTAACCACCCAGCTCGCAGCAACCACCGTATTATCCGTTTTGAAATGGCTGGTCAGGAGTGGGGATTCCAGTATTCGCCCTATGCTTACTTTAATGAGCACTGTATTTTCTTAGATGGCCAGCATCGTCCCATGGCCATTAGTCGTCAGAGTTTTGAACGTCTGCTGGCTATCGTAGAGCAGTTTCCAGGATATTTTGCAGGCTCTAATGCCGACCTGCCGATTGTGGGTGGCTCTATTCTGACTCATGACCACTATCAGGGAGGCCGTCACGTATTTCCTATGGAATTGGCTCCCTTGCAAAAGACCTTTCAATTTGCTGGTTTTGAGCAGGTTAAGGCTGGGATTGTCAAGTGGCCCATGTCAGTGTTGCGTTTGACTTCGGATTCCAAAGAAGATTTGATCAACTTAGCTGACAAGATTTTGCAGGAATGGCGTCAGTATTCAGATTCTGCAGTGCAGATTTTGGCAGAGACAGACGGGACACCACATCACACCATCACATCCATTGCCCGTAAACGCGATGGACAGTTTGAGTTGGACTTGGTCTTGCGAGACAATCAGACATCGCTAGAGCATCCTGATGGAATCTATCATCCCCACAAGGACGTCCAACATATCAAGAAGGAAAATATTGGCTTGATTGAGGTTATGGGCTTGGCAATCTTGCCACCACGTCTGAAAGAAGAAGTAGAGCAAGTCGCCAGTTATCTCGTGGGAGAAGGGGATACAGTTGCCTCTTATCATCAGGAATGGGCAGACCAACTCAAAGCCAAATATCCAGACCTAGCTGATAAAGAAAAAGCCCTTGAAATCGTCAAGGCCTCTGTAGGTGCTATCTTTGCGCGTGTTTTGGAGGACGCAGGAGTTTACAAGCAGACAGAACAAGGGCAGGCAGCCTTTATGCGATTTGTAGAGCAGGTCGGAATTTTGCCAGACTAGGAGCTTTCTCCTTGCACAGTCCTATAAAAAGTAGTATCATAGTGTCGTTTGAAATATCAGGAGGAAACGATGAAAGATTTTCATTTTGACGCTATATCTGCCTTTGAGAATTACGAAATTGAGAAAATGAGAGATGGTCATGTTGTGGTGACGACAAAAGTAGTGGACTCGTCTCTCAACTACTATGGCAATGCCCATGGTGGCTATCTCTTTACCCTTTGTGACCAGATTAGTGGTTTGGTGGTTATCTCTCTGGGGCTTGATGGAGTGACACTCCAATCCTCTATCAACTACCTCAAAGCAGGAAAACTCGACGACGTGTTGACCATTAAAGGAGAATGCGTCCATCAAGGTCGCACAACCTGTGTAGTGGATGTGGATATCACCAATCAAGAAGGCAGAAATGTCTGCAAGGCAACCTTTACCATGTTTGTCACAGGCCAGCGGTCAGAAGACAGACAGGTGAGGATATAGATAAACAAAAAAGAGGCTCGCACCTCTTTTTCTTATTTCTTTTTATGATTTAATACGGCATTGAGGACAATGGCGAGTAGGCTGGCTACGACGATTCCGTTTGAGAAGAACATTTGGAAGGCTGTTGGCATGCTGACAAAGAGATTACTGTTGTTGAGTCCGACACCTGCAGCGATTGAAACAGCAGCGATGAGGAAGTTATGTTCATTGTTAGCAAAGTCAACGCGGGCGAGGATTTGCATCCCTTGAATCGATACAAAACCAAACATCACCAGCATAGCACCACCGAGGACAGGACTCGGAATGATTTGGGCAAGGGCGCCAAACTTAGGAAGGAGTCCAAGGAGAACCAGGAAACCAGCTGCGTAGTAGATTGGCAGGCGTTTCTTGATACCTGATAATTTAACCAGACCGACGTTTTGTGAAAATCCTGTGTAAGGGAAGGTGTTAAAGATTCCTCCGAGAAGTACGGCCAAACCTTCTGCGCGGTAACCGTTACGCAGGCGCGTGCTGTCGATCGGATCTTTTGTGATGTCAGACAAAGCTAGGTAAACACCAGTAGACTCAACCATAGAAACCGTTGCGATGATACACATCATGACAATAGATGAGATTTCAAAGGTTGGCATCCCAAAGTAGAGGGGAGTTGGGACATGGACAAGTGGTGCTGCTGCAACAGGAGAGAAATCAACCAAGCCCATGCTAGCAGCAATGGCAGTTCCAACAACTAGACCAATCAAAATAGAGATAGACTTGATAAATCCTTTGGTAAAGATGTTAATCAAGAGAATAATCAAGACAGTGATAGCTGCAAGCAAGAGACTTTGACCAGTTGGCTCTGGAACGTTATTGCCCATATTTCCAATAGCGACAGGGATCAAGGTCAAACCAATCGTGGTAATAACAGATCCTGTTACGATAGATGGGAAGAGATTGGCCACTTTTGAGAAGATACCTGAAACAAGAACCACGTAAATCCCTGAAGCGATAAGGGCACCAAACATAGCACCACTACCATGACTTTGTCCAATCATAATCAAGGGAGCGACCGACTGGAAAGCAACTCCTAGAACGACTGGTAGTCCAATCCCAAAGTATTTGTTAAGTTGGAGTTGGAGGAAGGTTGCCACCCCACACATGAAGATATCTGTAGAAATCAGGTAGGTCAACTGCTCAGTTGAATAGCCAAGGGCAGTCGCAATCATGATGGGAACCAGGATGGATCCAGAGTACATGGCTAGTAAGTGCTGCAAGCCGAGAACGGCTGCTTGCGAGTGTTTTTCTTGAGTTTGCATTAGAGATCTGCCTCCTTAAATACGACCTGACCATTTTCAAAACGATCCAAACGAGCGAGTGATAGGACAGGATAGCCTGCTTTTTCAAGCAAATCACGGCCATCTTGGAAGGATTTTTCAATCACGATACCAATAGCTTCAACTGTTGCACCCGCCTGTTCGATGATTTGAATCAAGCCTTTGGCAGCTTGGCCATTAGCAAGGAAATCGTCGATAATCAAGACCTTGTCCTCTGGTGAGAGGAATTTTCCAGCGATAGAAACGGTGCTGGTCACTTGCTTGGTAAAGGAGTAAACTTCGGCAGTTAAGATGCCTTCGTTCATAGTGATGTTCTTAGCTTTTTTGGCGAAAATCATGGGAACATTCAAGGCCTCAGCTGTAAAAATGGCTGGGGCAATACCCGACGCTTCAATGGTCACGACCTTGGTAATGCCAGTAGCAGCAAATTTTTCCGCAAAAACTTTACCAATCTCTCGCATCAAGCTAAAGTCAACTTGGTGGGTTAAAAAGGAATCTACCTTGAGAATGTTGTCACCCAAGATATGCCCATCCTTGAGGATGCGCTCTTCTAATAATTTCATGAGACCTCCTAAAGTCTAAAAGCCAATCCATTTGCTTGTTTCAGATTTCTACCTAATAAAACTGATAGAAAAAGGACCTACTTAATCTCTAAGTAAGTCCCCAAAATAGGCATGGCAAAAACGACCATACCCCACTTCTGACTTACTTATTGTTAGGTGTTACGGCACCTTGTAGAAACATCGTGCCAATTCACGACATAAACAAGTAAAATGATATTTAATTTAAAATAGGCTTGTGCCAATGTTTTTATTTTACACTAAATAACTTTAGAAATCAACTGTTTTGTTAGTGTTTTGATTTAAAAAACGAACGAATATAATAAAAATGGGCAAAAAATCAGTTATTGACTAACATTTAGAAGATTTTTCCATCATAAAAGGCATATCATCAAGTTTTTTCAAGACCTGACAATATGCCTTTTTCTGATTTTAAAGACTTTACCCAGTCTTTATTATTCTACTCGCTAAATCTTAAAAAATAGCCATCTGGATCCAAAACTGCAAATTCATGTGGATAGATATAGTGATCCTCAACACGAAACTTTCTTTTGGTTAAGGGACGATAAATAGGATAGTTTGCCTCCATCACTTTTTGATAGAGTTTTGGAACATCCTTTATGCCAAAGGAGAGATTGACTCCACGACCAAATGGGTAGGTCAGTTCAGCTAGTTGGTCCTTTGGCCCCTCCTCTAGCATTAGCTGGCAATCTTCAAGAGAAAGGAAGAGAAAGTTTTCTTCCGGGCGCTCATATTCAATCCTAAAACCGAGTAAATCACAGTAGAAGGAACGAGACTGCTCTATATTCGATACGAGAAACTCGGGAATGACAGCTTGATAGTCCATTCGTTTTCTCCTTAGAGTTCAATCTCCATGACAATGGGTGTATGGTCTTGGCGAGCTCCTGAGTCGATCATATCAGACTTGGTCACCTTGTCAGCAAGACGGTTACTTGTGAGCCAGTAGTCGATTCTCCAGCCTGTATTGTTGATTTTAGAAGTCTTGCTGCGTTGTGCCCACCAAGTGTAGCGTTCTGGAACATCGCCATGAATGTGGCGGAAGGTGTCCGTAAATCCAGTTGCCAAGAGGTTGGTAAATCCAGCACGTTCCTCGTCGGTAAATCCAGGTGAACGGCGGTTGCTAGCAGGATTTGCAAGGTCGATTTCATTGTGGGCTACATTGTAGTCACCGGTCGCAAGGACTGGTTTTTCTTTGTCTAGTTCAGCCAAATACTCAGCATATTTGACATCCCATACTTGACGTTCTTCCAAGCGTTTGAGGCCGTCTCCAGCGTTTGGAGTGTAAACTTGGGTCACGAAAAATTTATCAAATTCTAGAGTGATGATACGGCCTTCCAAGTCCATGGTAGAAGGGGCACCAATTTCTGGGAAAGTGACAGTGGGTGTGAGTTCTTTCTTATAGAGGAACATGGTTCCAGCATAGCCTTTACGGGCAGGCTCTTGAGAAGAGCGCCACGTGTTTTCGTAGCCTGGGAAGAGTTCTTCTAAAATTTCCAAGTGTTTCTTTGTAGGACCCTTGGCAGAAAGCTTGGTTTCTTGGATAGCAATGATATCAGCATTTTCAGCGACCAAGGTTTGTAGGACTTCTTGGGACAATTTGGCACGAGCTGAGTCACTAGTTAGGGCTGCGTTAAGGGAATCAATATTCCATGAGATAAGTTTCATAAAGTTACCTTTTTCATTCAGATTATAGATTTTATTATACCAAAAAAAGGTCTATTTCCCCAACGTATGGTTTGAAAAATTACTCTCTTTCGTTTATAATGAAGAATGATTTTATGAAAAGGAGTGAAAATAAATGAAATTTTACTCATATGATTATGTGCTTAGCCAAATCAGTCAGCAAAATGGCGTCATGATTGGCTTTGGGATTGTCCTCCTAGCTATCACAGGATTTTTTGCTTTTAAGGCCTATCGAGATAAAAAGGGGACTAAGTTTCGGGAATTGGTCATGATTTTAGCCTTGACCTTAGTAGCCATGCTTTTGGTGACAATTTCAAAATACCAGACCAATCAAGCCTCTAACAATCAATTTCAAACCTCCCTTCATTTCATAGAGGTTGTTTCCAAAGACTTGGGAGTGGATAAATCAGAAGTTTATGTCAATACTTCTGCAACCACTGATGGAGCGCTTGTCAAGGTAGGTTCAAATTTCTACCGCGCCATGAACGGAAGCCAACCAGACAAGTATCTTTTAGAGAAATTAGAATTGAATCGAACAGATGCTATTGAATTGGTGGAGGTAAACAAATGACACTCAACTATATGGAAATTTTAATCAAACTGGCCTTGGGGCTCTTCTCGCTTGTTTTTGTTATCAATGTGACTGGGAAGGGAAACCTAGCACCTAACTCTGCAACAGACCAAATTCAGAACTATGTTCTTGGTGGTATCATCGGTGGGGTGATTTACAATAGTTCTATTAGTATTCTTCAGTATGCAGTGATTTTGATGATGTGGACGATTTTGGTCTTGACCCTCAAGTGGCTTAATAACAATGTTCGTTTTGTCAAACGCTTGATTGATGGAAAACCGACTCTGCTCATCAAAAATGGGAAGATTGACCCAGAAGCCTGTCGTTCAGTTGGTTTGTCTGCAGCGGATGTAGCTCTCAAACTTCGTAGCCAAGGGATTTTCCAGATGAAGCAAGTTAAACGAGCTGTGCAAGAGCAAAATGGCCAACTCATCGTGGTCCAAATGGGAGATGAAAATCCTAAGTATCCAGTTGTGACTGATGGTGTCATTCAAGTAGACGTCTTGGAATCGATTGGTCGCAGCGAAGAGTGGCTGCTTGATAACCTCAGCAAACAAGGGCATGACAATGTAGCCAATATCTTTATCGCTGAGTATGACAAGGGTGCGGTGACAGTCGTAACCTATGAATAAGAAAAACCTGAGGTCTCTGCCTCAGGTTTCCATTTGCAATCAGAAAGGGATTTTATGTCCATTATTCAAAAACTTTGGTGGTTTTTCAAGTTAGAAAAACGCCGTTATTTAGTCGGGATTGTGGCCCTAGTCTTGGTTTCCGTTTTCAATCTCATTCCACCTATGGTTATGGGGCGGGTCATTGATGCCATTACATTGGGGCAATTAAGCCAGCAGGACCTTCTTCTTGACCTATTTTATTTGCTTCTTGCAGCTTTTGGGATGTACTATCTGCGCTATGTTTGGCGGATGTATATCCTCGGGACTTCCTACCGTCTGGGGCAGATTATGCGGTCTCGCTTGTTTGAGCATTTCACAAAAATGTCTCCAGCCTTTTATCAAACCTATCGGACGGGGGACCTGATGGCGCATGCCACCAACGATATCAATGCCTTAACCCGTCTCGCAGGGGGAGGTGTTATGTCTGCGGTGGATGCTTCTATCACGGCTCTAGTGACCTTGCTGACCATGCTCTTTAGCATTTCGTGGCAAATGACGCTAGTTGCCATTTTGCCCCTGCCTTTCATGGCTTATGCGACCAGTCGTCTAGGGAGAAAGACCCACAAGGCCTTTGGCGAATCGCAAGCCGCCTTTTCCGAACTCAATAACAAGGTACAAGAGTCCGTATCAGGTATTAAAGTGACCAAGTCTTTCGGTTACCAGGCGGACGAGTTGAAGTCTTTCCAGGCAGTCAATGAATTGACCTTCCAAAAGAACCTGCAAACCATGAAATACGATAGTCTCTTTGACCCTATGGTTCTCTTATTTGTTGGTTCATCCTATGTCTTAACCCTCTTGGTCGGCTCCTTGATGGTTCAGAAAGGGCAAATCACGGTTGGGAATCTAGTTACCTTTATCAGCTACTTGGATATGCTGGTTTGGCCTCTTATGGCCATTGGTTTCCTCTTTAATATCACTCAGCGAGGCAAGGTTTCTTACCAGCGTATTGAAAATCTTTTGTCTCAGGAATCTCCAGTAAAAGACCCAGAGTTTCCTCTGGACGGTATTGAAAATGGACGTTTGGAATATGCCATTGACAGCTTTGCCTTTGAAAATGAGGAAACACTGATGGATATTCACTTTAGTTTGGAAAAAGGGCAAACTCTGGGCTTGGTCGGGCAGACAGGCTCTGGGAAAACGTCCTTAATCAAACTCCTCTTGCGTGAATACGATGTGGATAAGGGAGCTATTTATCTAAATGGTAACGATATTCGGGACTATCGTCTGACAGACCTTCGTAGTCTCATGGGCTATGTTCCTCAGGACCAGTTTCTCTTTGCGACTTCTATCTTAGACAATATCCGCTTTGGCAATCCTGATTTACCCCTCTCAGCAGTAGAGGAAGCGACTAAGCTAGCCCAAGTTTACCAAGACATTGTAGCCATGCCTCAGGAATTTGATACGTTGATTGGTGAAAAAGGGGTTAGTCTTTCTGGTGGGCAAAAGCAACGTCTGGCTATGAGTCGGGCTATGATTTTAGACCCTGAAATCTTGATTCTAGATGATTCCTTGTCAGCCGTTGATGCCAAGACAGAGTATGCGATTATCGACAATCTCAAGGAGACACGAAAGGACAAGACAACCATTATCACAGCTCATCGCCTCAGTGCAGTCGTCCATGCAGATCTGATTTTGGTTCTGCAAAATGGCCAAATCATCGAACGGGGCACGCACGATGACCTGCTTGCCCTGGATGGCTGGTATGCCCAAACCTATCAGTCTCAGCAGCTGGAAATGAAAGGAGAAGAAGATGCAGAATAAACAAGAACAATGGGTTGTATTGAAGCGCTTGATGTCCTATCTCAAGCCTTATGGGCTCCTTACCTTTTTGGCACTCAGTTTTCTACTAGCGACGACGGTCATTAAAAGTGTCATTCCCCTTGTGGCTTCCCATTTTATTGACCAGTATCTCAGTAATCTCAACCAACTTGCTGTGACAGTTTTGCTGGTCTACTATGGCCTTTATATCCTACAAACTCTGGTCCAGTATGTCGGCAATCTTCTCTTTGCGCGCGTGTCTTACAGTATTGTTAGGGATATTCGTTGCGATGCCTTTGCCAATATGAAAAAGCTGGGCATGTCTTATTTTGACAAGACACCAGCAGGCTCTATCGTCTCTCGTTTGACAAATGACACCGAGACTATCAGTGATATGTTTTCAGGGATTTTATCTAGCTTTATCTCAGCAGTTTTCATCTTTCTGACAACCCTTTATACCATGTTGGTGTTGGATTTTCGTTTGACAGCATTAGTCTTGCTCTTTCTCCCCTTGATTTTCCTTTTGGTCAATCTCTATCGGAAAAAATCAGTGAAAATCATTGAGAAAACCAGAAGTCTCTTGTCAGATATCAATAGCAAGCTGGCTGAAAACATCGAGGGAATCAGAATAATCCAGGCCTTTAATCAAGAGAAGCGCCTACAGTCAGAGTTTGATGAAATCAACCAAGAACACTTGATCTATGCCAACCGTTCTGTAGCCTTGGATGCCCTCTTTTTGCGCCCTGCCATGAGTTTGCTGAAACTTCTAGGATATGCAGTTTTGATGGCCTACTTTGGTTATCGTGGTCTTTCTATCGGGATAACGGCGGGAACCATGTATGCCTTTATCCAGTATATCAATCGTCTTTTTGACCCTTTGATTGAAGTAACGCAAAACTTTTCAACCCTTCAAACTTCCATGGTGTCTGCAGGCCGTGTCTTTGCCTTGATTGACGAGAGGACCTATGAGCCTCTTCAAAAAGATGGGCAAGCCAAAGTCCAAGAAGGCAATATCCGTTTTGAACATGTGTGTTTTTCATATGACGGGAAACATCCGATTCTGGATGATATTTCCTTTTCAGTTAACAGGGGAGAAACCATTGCCTTTGTAGGTCATACAGGTTCAGGGAAATCGTCTATTATCAATGTCCTCATGCGCTTTTATGAATTTCAGTCAGGGCGAGTTCTCTTGGATGGTGTGGACATTAGGAACTACAGTCAGGAAGAACTGAGAAAAAATATTGGGCTGGTCTTGCAAGAACCCTTCCTCTATCATGGGACTATTAAGTCCAATATCGCCATGTACCAAAATCTTAGTGATGAGCAGGTTCAGGCTGCAGCAGCTTTTGTCGATGCAGATTCCTTTATTCAAGATCTTCCACAGGGTTATGATGCTCCTGTGTCTGAGCGTGGTTCGAGCTTTTCTACTGGACAGCGTCAGCTTCTTGCTTTTGCCAGAACAGTTGCCAGCCAGCCTAAAATCCTGATTTTGGATGAAGCGACTGCCAATATTGACTCTGAAACAGAAAGTTTGGTTCAAGCTTCTTTGGCTAAGATGAGACAGGGGCGGACAACCATTGCCATCGCCCACCGCCTTTCTACCATCCAAGACGCCAACTGTATCTATGTTTTGGACAAGGGGCGCATTATCGAGAGGGGAACCCATGAGGAACTCTTGGCCTTGGGAGGAACCTATCACAAGATGTATAGCTTGCAGGCAGGGGCCATGTCCTAATACTCTTTGATTTTCATTGAGTATAAGAAGGAAATCCTTCAAATTACAGATTTCTTTCACCGCCTTTTCCATTTTGTGGTATAATGAAAAATGTTGACAAATAGTATAATAAAAACAAAGGAGAAACAGCATGCTGAAATGGGAAGACTTGCCCGTGGAAATGAAATCAAGCGAGGTTGAGTCTTACTACCAGCTTGTCTCTAAAAGGAAGGGTTCGCTGATTTTCAAGCGTTGCTTGGACTGGGTTTTGGCCTTGGTTGTACTGGTTCTGACCTCTCCCATCTTTCTCATCTTGAGCATTTGGATCAAGTTGGATAGCAAGGGGCCAGTGATTTACAAACAAGAGCGCGTGACCCAGTACAACCGTCGGTTCAAGATTTGGAAGTTCCGTACCATGGTAACGGATGCGGATAAAAAAGGCAGTCTGGTAACTTCTGCTAACGACAGCCGTATTACCAAGGTTGGAAATTTCATCCGCCGTGTGCGTTTGGACGAACTGCCTCAGCTGGTTAATGTTCTTAAAGGCGAGATGTCCTTTGTTGGGACGCGTCCTGAAGTGCCACGTTATACAGAACAGTATAGCCCTGAAATGATGGCGACCTTGCTTTTACCAGCTGGAATTACCTCTCCAGCTAGCATCAACTACAAGGATGAGGACACTATCATCAGTCAAATGACGGAGAAAGGTCTGTCAGTTGACCAAGCCTATGTCGAACATGTCCTTCCTGAAAAGATGCGCTATAACCTCGACTATCTCCGAGAATTTAGTTTCCTTGGAGACATCAAAATCATGTTTCAAACCGTGTTTGAAGTGCTAAAATAAAGTAGTTATAAGAAAATGAGTACAGACAAAAGGAGCAAATCAATGCCAAATTACAATATTCCATTTTCACCACCCGATATTACGGAAGCAGAAATTGCTGAAGTAGCAGATACCCTGCGTTCTGGTTGGATCACAACAGGTCCTAAGACAAAAGAACTGGAGCGTCGCTTGTCTCAATATACACAGACGCCTAAGACTGTCTGCCTCAACTCTGCAACTGCCGCTCTTGAGTTGATTTTGCGCGTCTTGGAAGTGGGTCCTGGTGATGAAGTCATCGTTCCAGCTATGACTTACACAGCTTCATGTAGTGTCATCACGCACGTAGGAGCAACGCCTGTCATGGTGGATATTCAAGCAGATACGTTTGAGATGGACTATGACCTGCTGGAGCAAGCTATCACTGAAAAGACTAAGGTGATTATTCCTGTTGAGCTTGCGGGGATTGTTTGCGACTATGACCGTTTGTTCCAAGTTGTGGAGAAGAAACGTGATCTCTTTACTGCTGCAAGCAAGTGGCAAAAAGCCTTTAACCGTATTGTGATTGTTTCTGATAGTGCACACGCTTTGGGCTCAACATATAAAGGACAACCTGCTGGTTCTATCGCGGACTTTACTTCCTTTTCATTCCACGCCGTTAAGAACTTTACAACTGCGGAGGGTGGAAGTGCGACTTGGAAGGCCAATCCAGCGATTGATGACGAAGAGATGTACAAGGAATTCCAAATCCTTTCCCTTCATGGTCAAACAAAGGATGCCCTTGCTAAGATGCAACTGGGTTCATGGGAATATGATATCGTCACACCAGCCTACAAGTGCAATATGACCGATATCATGGCTTCGCTTGGTTTGGTACAATTGGACCGTTACCCTGGTTTGCTACAACGTCGTAAGGACATCGTGGACCGTTATGATCGTGGTTTTGCAGGTTCTCGTATCCGTCCATTGGCACACAAGACTGATAGTGTCGAATCTTCACGCCACCTCTACATCACCCATGTAGAAGGTGCTAGCCTAGAAGAACGCAATCTCATCATCCAAGAATTGGCTAAAGCAGGAATTGCAAGTAATGTACACTACAAACCGCTTCCTCTCTTGACAGCCTATAAGAATCTTGGCTTTGATATGGCGAATTATCCTAAGGCCTATGCCTTCTTTGAAAATGAAATTACACTCCCTCTTCACACTAAATTAAGCGATGAAGAAGTAGACTATATCATTGAGACTTTCAAAACAGTTTCTGAAAAAGTGCTAACTTTATCAAAAAAATCGTAAAAAAGTCTTGACAAAGAAAAAACAAAGTATTAAAATAAGTTCAACAAATCAGAAAAGTAACTATTTTTGATCTTCAGGGAGCCTGTGGTGATTGTGAACAGGTGGTTGGAAGTAGTGAAAGTGGGCTGATTTAAAAAATGAATTTGAAACAATGAAAATTCGGTGCGCACACCTTACAGTGCAACTTGTTGTTAGACAAGGTAGAGATGTAAAGGGGATAGTCCCTTTATAATTGAGGTGGCACCGCGTTACTAACGCCCTCACACAGAATTCAATCTGTGTGTGGGCTTTTTTCATATCTTGAAATCAATACTGAGAGAGGAAAAATTTTATGACAACTAAAGGTTATTTTGGACAATTTGGTGGTAGTTTTGTACCGGAGCCAATTCAGGCTTTGTTGGATGAGTTGGAAGTGACATTTGACAAGTACAAGGATGATCCAGAGTTTTTGGCAGAGTTTCGCCATTACTTAAAAGACTATTCAGGTCGCGAAACACCGCTTTATTTTGCAGAAAGTTTGACAGATCACCTAGGTGGGGCTAAGATTTATCTCAAGCGCGAAGACCTTAACCATCTGGGTTCTCACAAGCTTAATAACGTTTTAGGACAAATTCTTCTTGCTAAACGTATGGGCAAAAAACGAGTGATCGCAGAAACAGGAGCTGGTCAACATGGTGTTGCGACAGCAGCGGCTGCAGCCAAGTTTGGTATGGCCTGTGATGTCTACATGGGGGCAGAGGATGTGGAGCGTCAACGTCTCAATGTCTTCCGTATGGAGATGATGGGAGCAACTGTTCACGCAGTTGAAACAGGGACACGAACTCTCAAGGATGCGGTAGATGCAGCCTTTGGAGCATGGATGAATGACCTTGAAGCCTTCTACGTTTTGGGATCTGCCGTAGGCCCTCATCCTTATCCTACAATTGTTCATGAGTTCCAAAAGGTCATCAGTGAAGAATCTCGTCGTCAAATCTTAGAAAAAGAAGGTCGTTTACCAGACTACGTTATTGCCTGTGTGGGTGGTGGTTCCAATGCTATCGGTGCTTTTTCACAGTATGTGGCTGATGAAGAAGTCAAATTGGTTGGGGTCGAAGCTGCTGGTCATGGACTTGATACAGACAAGCACGCAGCTACTATGACAAAAGGTAGTATCGGAATTGTCGACGGTATGAAGACCTATGCAGTCTTTAAGGAAGATGGAGAGCTGGCTCCAGTTTACTCTATCTCAGCTGGTTTGGACTATCCAGGGGTTGGCCCAGAACACGCCTACTTCAAAGATTCAGGTCGCGTGGAATATGTCGCTGCGACAGATGAAGAAGCTGTTCAAGCCCTGCTCCTTCTAAGCAAGACAGAAGGAATTATCCCAGCGATTGAAAGTTCGCACGCTATCGCAGAAGCGGTTAAACGTGCACCGAAACTAAGTAAAGATGACATTATTATCATCAATGTCTCTGGTCGTGGAGACAAGGACGTAGCTGCGATTGCAGACTACCTAGAAGCTAAAAAATAATAGATGGAAAAATTACAGTCTTTTCTCTCACAGAGAGCTTGTGGTTGCTGGAAACAAGCAGAGAAAGCTGTAAGGTTGGGTCCATCTGAAACAAGAGAAGAAAACATAATTCTCAAGGGAGTGCCCTTTATCGCACAGCCTGTTACAGGATGTATCTGAGACAGGAATGAGAGATAGGAGAAATCCTATAATTGAGGTGGCACCGCGAATTTCGTCCTCACGCAAGTTATTTTGCGTGGGGATTTTTCATACAGTCGCCACGGACTAGAATTAGAACTGAAAGGGAAATTACAATGGAACGAATCATTCATGGAGATGTCTTATCACCAATCTTGGCTTATATGCGCCTAAAGGGGCAACACAAGGTTATCTTAGAAAGTATTCCGAGAGACAAGGAAACCGCTCGTTTTTCTATCCTAGCCTATAATCCAGTTTTTGAGATTAAGTTTGAAAATGGAGTCCTTTATCAAAATGGTCAAGTGATTGATCGGGATCCTTTGGATTTCCTTTATGAAGTGACTCATAAGAGCCAGCACCATTCAGATCTACCTTTTGGTGGGGGAGCTATTGGCTTTGTCGGTTACGATATGATTTCTCTTTATGAAGAAATTGGTCAAATTCCTGAGGATACAATTGGGACTCCAGACATGCATTTCTTTGTTTATGAGAGCTATATGGTCTTTGACCACAAGAAGGAAAAAATCCATGTTATCGAGGATGCTCTTTACAGCGAGCGTAGTCAAGAGGATTTGGAAAAAGCCTTGAACCAAGTGCTTGAGGAATTACGCATCCCTGCTCCAAATGAATTTGAAGACTTGGATCTATCTCCGCTGGACTTCAAACCGCATATTGCTCCTCAGAAGTTTGAGGAAATGGTGGAAACAGCTCGTGACTTGATTCGTAACGGGGATATGTTCCAATGTGTACTCAGTCAGCGTTTCTCAGCAGAAGTTACTGGAAATCCATTTGACTTCTACAGAAATCTTCGCGTGACCAATCCATCAAATTACCTCTATTTCTATGATTTTGGGGATTATCAAATCATCGGTGCCAGTCCTGAAAGTTTGGTTTCAGTTAAAAATGGTATCGTGACAACCAATCCGATTGCTGGTACACGACCAAGAGGGGCTACGGATGAAGAGGACAAGGCTTTGGCAACAGACCTCCTCTCTGATGAGAAGGAAACAGCAGAGCATCGGATGTTGGTAGACTTGGGGCGCAATGATATTGGTCGCATCTCTGAAACGGCAAGTGTCCAAGTTACTAAGTATATGGAAGTGGAGCTCTTCCGCTATGTTATGCATTTGACCAGCGTGGTCAAGGGGCGTTTGCTTCCAGAATTAACTGCCATGGATGCTTTGAAATCTACACTTCCAGCTGGAACAGTTTCAGGAGCACCAAAGATTCGGGCTATGAGACGCATCTATGAACTAGAAACGGAAAAACGAGGCGTATACGCAGGAGCAATCGGCTACTTGTCAGCGACGGGTGATATGGATTTCGCCATTGCCATCCGAACGATGATTCTCAAAAATCAAACAGCCTATGTGCAGGCTGGGGCAGGGATTGTCTATGACTCTATAGCCCAAAATGAATACCAAGAAACCATTAATAAGGCAAAATCTATGACTAGAATTGGAGAACTAAGACCATGATTTTATTGATTGACAACTATGATTCTTTTACCTATAACTTGGCGCAATACATTGGGAATTTTGCAGAAGTCCAGGTCTTGAGAAATGATGATCCTAAGCTGTATGAAGAAGCTGAAAAAGCAGATGGTCTGGTCTTTTCTCCTGGTCCTGGTTGGCCAGTTGATGCTGGAAAGATGGAAGATATGATTCGTGACTTTGCAGGCAAGAAACCGATTCTAGGGATTTGTTTGGGTCACCAAGCCATCGCAGAAGTCTTTGGTGGGAAGTTAGGCTTGGCACCAAAAGTCATGCATGGGAAACAGAGCAATATCAGCTTTGAAGCGCCATCTGTTTTGTATCAAGGCATTGAGGATGGCCGTGCGGTCATGCGTTACCACAGTATTTTGATTGAAGAAATGCCAGAAGACTTTGAAGTGACAGCTCGTTCGACTGATGACCAGGCCATTATGGGAATTCAACACAAAACACTTCCAATTTATGGCTTCCAGTACCATCCAGAGAGTATCGGAACGCCAGATGGCTTGTCTTCTATTCGGAATTTTATCGAGAAGGTTGTAAAGTGAGGAAATTAGGATGAAAGAGATTATTGAAAAACTAGCAAAATTTGAAAATTTATCAGGCGTGGAAATGACGGATGTCATTGAGCGTATCGTAACTGGGCGTGTAACAGAGGCACAGATTGCTTCTCTCCTTTTGGCTCTTAAGATGAAGGGGGAAACACCTGAAGAACGCACTGCCATTGCCCAAGTCATGAGAGGACATGCTCAACATATTCCAACTGAGATTCATGATGCCATGGACAACTGTGGTACAGGTGGAGATAAGTCTTTCAGCTTTAATATCTCCACAACTGCAGCCTTTGTCTTGGCTGGTGGTGGTGTTCATATGGCAAAACACGGGAACCGCTCGATTTCTTCTAAATCTGGTTCTGCAGATGTCCTCGAAGCCTTGGGTATCAACCTAGACCTCAAACCAGCTGAACTAGGTAAGGTCTTTGATAAAACTGGAATCGTCTTTCTCTTTGCCAAAAATATGCATCCAGCCATGAAATACATCATGCCAGCTCGTTTGGAATTGGGAATTCCAACGATTATGAATTTGACTGGTCCCCTGATTCACCCAATGGCCTTGGAAACACAGCTTCTTGGAATTAGTCGTCCAGAACTTCTGGAAAGTACAGCTCAGGTTTTGAAAAATATGGGTCGCAAACGCGCTATCGTGGTTGCTGGACCAGAAGGGCTGGATGAAGCTGGTTTGAATGGAACAACTAACATTGCTCTTCTTGAAAATGGCGAAATTACCTTGTCAAGCTTTACTCCAGAGGATTTGGGGATGGAACGCTACGCTATCGAAGATATTCGTGGTGGGAATGCTCAGGAAAATGCAGAAATTTTGCTCAGCGTTCTTAAAAATGAACCAAGTCCATTCTTGGAAACTACAGTTTTAAATGCTGGTCTTGGTTTCTATGCTAATGGTAAGGTAGATAATATCAAGGATGGAGTTGCCTTAGCTCGTCAAGTGATTGCTAGTGGCAAGGCTCTTGAAAAACTCAGACTGTTACAGGAGTACCAAAAATGAGTCAGGAATTTTTAGCACGAATTTTGGAGCAGAAGGCGCGTGAGGTTGATCAGATGGAGCTGGAGGAAATCCAGCCCTTGCGTCAGACCTATCGCTTGGCAGAATTTTTGAAGAATCACCAAGACCGTTTACAGGTAATCGCTGAGGTCAAGAAGGCTAGTCCTAGTCTGGGAGATATCAATCTTGATGTGGATATTGTGCAACAGGCCCAGACTTATGAAGTGAACGGCGCAGTGATGATTTCTGTTCTGACAGATGAAGTTTTCTTTAAAGGACATTTGGATTATCTACGGGAGATTTCCAGTCAGGTAAACATTCCAACGCTGAACAAGGACTTTATCATCGATGAAAAGCAAATCATCCGCGCTCGCAATACCGGTGCGACAGTCATCTTGCTCATTGTGGCTGCCTTGTCAGAAGAACGTCTCAAGGAACTCTATGACTATGCGACAGAGCTTGGTCTGGAAGTCTTGGTGGAAACGCATAATCTTGCTGAACTAGAGGTGGCTCATAGACTTGGTGCCCAGATTATCGGGGTTAATAACCGCAACTTGACTACCTTTGAAGTTGACTTGCAGACCAGTGTAGACTTGGCCCAGCACTTTAAGGAAAATCACTATTACATTTCTGAATCTGCTATTTTCACAGGGCAGGATGCGGAACGAGTAGCACCATATTTTAACGGAATTTTAGTAGGGACAGCTCTCATGCAGGCAGAAGATGTAGCCCAGAGAATCAAGGAGTTGCAGATTGACAAAGGTTAAAATTTGTGGACTATCGACCAAAGAAGTGGTGGAAACAGCCGTATCAGCAGGAGCAGACTACATCGGTTTTGTCTTCGCACCTAGTAAAAGACAGGTGACCTTGGATCAGGCTGCTGAGCTTGCAAAGCTTATTCCTGCAGATGTCAAAAAGGTTGGTGTATTTGTTTCACCAAGTCGGGCAGAACTGCTAGAAGTCATTGACAAAGTTGGCTTGGACTTGGTTCAAGTTCACGGTCAGGTGGCAGATGATTTGTTTGAGAATTTGCCTTGTGCCAGTATTCAGGCTGTGCAGGTGGATGGAGAGGGTCATGTGCCCAATTCTCAGGCAGACTATCTACTCTTTGATGCCCCTGTGGCAGGAAGTGGCAAGACCTTTGACTGGGCTCAACTGGATACTATTGGACTAACTCAGCCTTTCTTTATCGCAGGTGGGCTTAATGAAGACAATGTAGTAAAAGCAATTCAACACTTTACTCCTTATGCAGTCGATGTATCAAGCGGAGTGGAGACAGACGGACAAAAAGATCATGAAAAGATTAGAAGATTTATAGAGAGGGTAAAGAATGGCATATCAAGAACCAAATAAAGATGGATTTTACGGAAAATTCGGTGGACGTTTCGTCCCAGAAACATTGATGACAGCAGTTTTGGAGTTGGAGAAGGCCTACCGTGAAAGTCAGGCAGACCCAAGTTTCCAAGAGGAATTAAACCAACTCTTGCGCCAGTATGTGGGGCGTGAAACTCCTCTTTACTACGCAAAAAACTTGACCCAGCATATTGGCGGAGCCAAGATTTATCTTAAACGTGAAGACCTTAACCATACGGGGGCCCACAAGATTAACAATGCCTTAGGACAAGTTCTTCTGGCTAAACGCATGGGCAAAAAGAAAATTATCGCTGAAACAGGTGCTGGTCAGCACGGTGTAGCAACTGCAACTGCTGCAGCCCTCTTTAACATGGAATGTACTATCTACATGGGTGAGGAGGATGTTAAACGCCAAGCCCTCAATGTCTTCCGTATGGAGCTTTTAGGAGCCAAGGTTGAGGCAGTGACAGATGGTTCGCGCGTGCTCAAGGATGCTGTCAATGCAGCCCTTCGTTCATGGGTGGCTAATATCGATGATACTCACTATATCCTTGGTTCTGCCTTGGGACCTCATCCTTTCCCAGAAATTGTTCGTGACTTCCAAAGTGTTATCGGTCGAGAAGCTAAACAACAGTACCGTGACTTGACAGGTCAAGATTTGCCAGATGCCCTAGTAGCCTGTGTTGGTGGTGGTTCTAATGCTATCGGTCTCTTCCATCCATTTGTAGAAGATGAGTCTGTAGCTATGTATGGGGCTGAAGCAGCTGGACTTGGTGTAGACACAGAGCACCACGCTGCTACCTTGACTAAGGGTCGTCCGGGTGTCCTTCACGGTTCTCTCATGGATGTGCTCCAAGATGCCCATGGTCAAATTCTTGAAGCCTTCTCTATCTCAGCAGGATTGGACTATCCTGGTATCGGTCCAGAACATTCTCACTACCACGATATTAAACGTGCCAGCTATGTTCCTGTGACAGACGAAGAAGCCTTGGAAGGATTCCAACTTTTGTCTCGTGTGGAAGGGATTATCCCAGCCTTAGAATCTAGCCATGCGATAGCCTTTGCGGTGAAATTGGCCAAAGAACTGGGCCCAGACAAGTCTATGATTGTCTGTCTATCAGGTCGTGGGGACAAGGATGTGGTTCAAGTCAAGGACCGCTTGGAAGCAGATGCAGCAAAGAAGGGAGAAGCTCATGCCTAAGACATTAACAGAAAAATTGAATGCTATAAAAGCAGCTGGAAAGGGAATTTTTGTTCCCTATATCATGGCTGGAGACCATGAGAAAGGTTTGGATGGACTGGGAGAAACAATCCACTTTTTAGAAGATTTGGGTGTCTCTGCTATTGAAGTGGGCATTCCCTTTTCAGACCCTGTTGCAGATGGACCTGTTATCGAAGAAGCAGGTCTGCGCAGTCTGGCCCACGGAACTTCTACCCAGGCTTTGGTTGAAATCTTGAAAGCCATTCAGACTGAAGTACCACTGGTCATCATGACCTACTTCAACCCCCTCTTTCAGTACGGTGTGGAGAACTTTGTCAAAGATTTGGCAGATACAGCGGTTAAGGGCTTGATTATCCCAGACCTTCCTCATGAGCATGCCAACTTTGTAGAACCATTTTTGTCAGACACAGACATCGCCTTGATTCCTCTAGTTAGTTTGACGACAGGAATTGAGCGCCAGAAAGAGTTGATTGATGGGGCAGAAGGATTTGTCTATGCCGTTGCCATCAATGGGGTGACAGGGAAATCAGGCAATTACCGTGCAGACTTGGATAAGCACTTGGCACAACTTCATCAAGTGGCCGACATCCCCGTCTTGACAGGTTTTGGTGTATCTAGTCAAGCCGATGTTGAACGATTCAATGCGGTGTCAGATGGCGTTATCGTCGGTTCAAAAATCGTAAAAGCTCTCCATCAAGGAGAGCCGATTCAGGACTTTATCAAACAAGCAGTAACTTACCAAAAATAATCACACAAGCAGCGAGTAAGAGGAAAGGCACAAAAGGAAGTCTTTCCTTTTTCTTTTGTAGGAGAAAGGCTAGAATCCCCGTCGCAGAAGCAAACTGAATCAAGATCAGTAATTCGGTCGCGCTAAAGACGAGAGCACAGGAAGCTAGAAATAGAAAATCCCCTGCGCCCATGCGGATATCGATAAAATGAGCTAAAATCCCAAGGATAAGGAAGAAGACCATGACCAGGTTCCAGCCAGAGGAAGCCATGAGGATTAGGTGGAAAGTCATCCAGACTAGTAAGGGATATTCCTGATGGCGTAAGTCGTAGATACCCAAAGTTAAACCAGCAGTGATTAGGATGACTTGTCCCAAGGAAAGTAATCCCCAAGACCAAGCTAGAAAGAGGAGGCCTAAACCTAGTTCAAAAAGGGCATACCAGACTGGATAAGGATTCTTGCAGTAGCGACAGCGAAAGCGATTGAAGATCTGCGAGAGGATAGGAATCAAATCTAAAGGATGCAAGCGAATCTGACAGGAATCGCAGTGACTGGCTGGACTGATAATAGATTGCTCAGGGAAACGGTCAATGACCAAACCAAGAAAGGAAGCGAGAATGCTCCCGACAAGAAAAAAATAAATATCAATCATACTTATCTATTCGTAAAAAATAGGAGAAGTAGTATAATAAAGAAACATAGACAAGATAGTGAGGTCAAGATGACAATTAGTTTTGAAGAAAATGTGAGCCCAGAAAATGCTCAATTCGTATGCCAATGGTCCAACTCCCTTGGCAAATCCTTTCAAGAACAATGGATGGGAACAATGATTCCTTTTCCACTGACCCTTCAAGCCTTGCAAGATTTGGAAGGAATCTTTTCAATCTTTGAAGGACAAGAGTTTGTGGGGCTCATCCAGAAAATCAGGCAAGAAGACAGTAATCTTCATATTGGAAGATTTTTTATCACCCCCAAGAAACAGGGGCAAGGCTTAGGTAGCCAAGTTTTAAGGAAATTTGTTAGTTTGGCATTTGAAAATGAAGACATAGATACTATTTCTCTAAATGTCTTCGAGGCAAATCAAAGAGCTCAAAATCTTTACCAAAAAGAAGGATTTGAAATCGTTCAAATTGTTGAAACACCTATACGAAAATACATAATGAAAAAGAGTAGATAGAAAGTAAAAATCCTTGAAATCAATGTTGACTGCGATTATGAACCTGAATCAGCCCCTCAAAAGGGACTGTATATGAATGAACGTTACCAGTGTTTAAAAACTAAAGAATATCAGTCACTTTTATCTTCCAAGGGTAGACAAATTTTCGCTAAACGTAAGATTGATATGAAATCTGTCTTTGGGCAGATAAAGGTTTGCGTGGTTATAAGAGATGTCATCTGAGAGGTAAGCGTCAAGTGAGAATTGACATGGGATTCGTACTAACGGTCAACAACCTGCTGAAATATAATAAGAGAAAGAGGCAAAATTAAAAAGCTAGAGTTCCGCAATTGGAAATCTCTAGCTTTTTGTTTTCTGAGAATCATTTTGACTCAGACTCTTTTGACTAATGTTACTAAAAAGATAAAGTAACTTTTAGCCTTATTTATTGTCGCCACTCAACATGTTTTTAACACCTTCGATAGCGCCTTCTACAGCGTCTTTGGCATCTTCAGCAACTTCTTTTACTTTAGAAACAACTTTTTCAGCTGCTCCTTCTTTTTCCATTTTTTCATCACCGATGACTTTCCCAACACCTTCTTTAATAGAACCTTTAGCTTGATTTAATTTTTCTTCTACTGACATGATAATTTCTCCTGTTATATTTATTTTATCTTAGTTTACACGAGTTTTTTCGTGAGATACTACACCAGTTGCTGCACCTTTAACAGCTTCTACACCTTCGCTAACTTTTTCTTGAACAGTTGAGAAACCAGATCCAAGACCAGATTTAGCTTTTTCGAATTGTTCTGAAGCGAATTCTCCTGTTGATTCAGCAACGTCAGATACGCGATCTTGAAGGCTTACTGAGTCTGCTTCATGTTGTTCTTTAGTTTTGATGTCGACAACGTTTACGTTGATTTCAACAACTTCCAAGTCAGTCATTTTAGCAACTTCTGAAGATACGATTTCTCTGATTTCTGAATATAAAGCTGGAACATTTTTTTGGTACTCAGCAATAATGTTTAAGTCAACTGCAACTTGTGTTTTACCAACTTCTACGTTAACACCACTTGTTACGTCATCGCTGTTAACGATTTTTTCTTTAAGATTTGAGAAGAAACCACCGTCGATTCCCAAAAGACCTGAAACGTTTTCTAGTGACAGACCAATGATTTTTTGGATAACTTTATCTTCGTAAGTAAGTTCCCCTTTGATTTCGTGAGCTACAGCAGTAGCATCTTTCTTTTCTACGTTAGTGTTTGTGTTTTTTTCGTTTGACATATGAAACTCCTTTAATTAAATTAGTAATTTTTATTTTTTTTATTTATCTATATAGTTTTTTTCGATATATAATCCAGCTGCAACTCCCAGTGCTCCTAAAATCAATACAAATATTGTTTTGAAGAAGCCAAAGGAGACAATCAAACAAGCGAGAAATACGCCTATAAGACCTGCGATTATTGGATATCGATATTGTTTAAGCCATTCCATTTTTTACTTCCTTACTTCACACGACTAACAGTCTTTTTGTTTTGAGGTTTTGGTTTAGGCTGGTAGTCTTTTACTAGAACTTCTAGTTTAACCTGACGCTCAATACCAAAAAACTGCTTCAATCCATTAGTTATTTCATTTTGAATTAGTTGGCATCTGTCAGCGATGTTGTCCGAAGGAAGAATTTTACCTTCTACATGAACGAAACATTTATTTTTTCGTAAATTTACATGAACAGTTGGGTTCTTGATCAATCCATGATCACTCACCAAACTTCTAACAAAACCTTCGATTGCTGAATTCTTTAATTTCAATGTATCGTTTTTAGTTTCAAGTTGAATTTCCAAATAACGTTTAGGATAAAACAACACAACTAACATCGATAACAAAACTAAAGTTGATAGAGCCACTATCCCCCAGAATATATATCTAGAGAGATAAAATTCAACGAAATGATTCTGTCTCCAGCTAAATAGCTGAATGCCTAGATCACTAACTTGATGATAATCTATCAAAACAGGAAGAAAAATTGTCAAGATTAAAATACAGAAAATAATGAAACATATTTTCTTTGCTTTTGACATATACAATCCTTTCGATTTAACATTTAAACTATTTTTACCCGTCTAATCTATTTAAAAATAGTTTATTACTACAAGTAATTATTTTTTACCTGTAAAGAATGATACTACAGTAACAACAATTGCTGCTCCTGCAATAGATGGGATCAAAGCCATTCCAGCGATGGATGGGCCTCAACTACCTAAAAGGGATTGTCCTACAGATGACCCGACTAAACCAGCGAATACATTTGCGACGATTCCCATAGAACTACCTTTTTTAGTGATTCTACCTGCTACAAGTCCAATAAGACCTCCAGCAATGATTGACCACAATATTGCTTACCCTCCTTTTTTATTTTAATATCAAAAAATAAATCAATTCCTTTGATTATTGCTATTATATAATTTTGATATAAAATAATCAATTATTTTGATTATTATGTAATTTTAATATAAAAAAATCAAATTCTTTGATTGTTGCTATTATATAATTTTTAAAATTAAAAATATAATCTTTCGACTTGAATTTGATTCTGTATTCACGCCCTCAATAGACGGTAAAATAAGAAAATTGTTTATATATTGTTTCTGTAGTGTTATTATACGAAATAAAAGATTTTAGGAAAAGTCGTTATAGCATGCTATACCTATTCATTGTGGTATAATTGCAAGAGGTTTAATCCGATAATTTATAAAGATAGAAAGACATTCATGAGAGATTTATTATCTAAAAAAAGTCATAGGCAATTAGAATTATTATTTGAACATAAACGATGGTTTCATCGTTCTGAACTAGCAGAGTTATTAAATTGTACAGAACGTGCAGTCAAAGATGATCTATCCCATGTTAGATCTTCTTTTCCTGACTTGATTTTTCATTCTTCTACTAATGGTATACGCATTATTAATACCGATGATAGTGATATTGAAATGGTTTACCATCATTTCTTTAAGCATTCAACCCATTTTTCGATTTTAGAATTTATCTTCTTTAATGAAGGGTGTCAAGCTGAGAGTATTTGTAAAGAATTTTATATCAGTTCATCTTCGCTCTATCGTATCATTAGTCAAATCAATAAAGTGATTAAAAAGCAATTTCAATTTGAAATCAGTCTGACCCCTGTTCAAATCATTGGAAATGAGAGAGACATTCGTTACTTTTTTGCACAATATTTTTCAGAAAAATATTATTTCCTAGAATGGCCATTTGAAAATTTTTCATCAGAGCCCCTATCTTAATTGTTAGAATTGGTTTATAAGGAAACAAGCTTTCCAATGAATTTGTCAACGCATAGAATGCTAAAGCTGCTCCTGGTTATTAATCTATATCGAATAAAGTTTGGTCATCTTATGGAAATAGAGAAAGATTCTTTTAACGACCAAAGTTTGGATTTTTTAATGCAGGCAGAAGGAATAGAAGGTGTTGCTCAGAGTTTTGAATCAGAATACAATATCTCTTTAGATGAAGAAGTTGTTTGCCAATTATTTGTGTCTTACTTTCAAAAAATGTTTTTCATAGATGAAAGTCTCTTTATGAAATGCGTAAAAAAGGATAGCTATGTTGAAAAATCTTACCATCTATTGAGTGATTTTATTGATCAGATTTCAGTCAAGTATCAGATTGAGATTGAGAATAAGGATAATCTGATTTGGCATCTGCATAATACCGCACATCTGTATCGTCAAGAGTTGTCCACTGAGTTTATTTTATTTGATCAAAAAGGGAATACAATCAGGAATTTTCAAAATATTTTTCCTAAATTTGTTTCAGATGTAAAAAAAGAGCTTTCTCATTATTTAGAGACTCTTGAGGTTTGTTCTAGTTCAATGATGGTAAATCATCTATCTTATACCTTCATCACTCATACCAAACATTTGGTGCTTAATCTACTGCAAAATCAGCCAAAGCTGAAGGTTCTGGTTATGAGTAATTTTGATCAGTATCATGCAAAATCCGTTGCAGAGACACTTTCTTATTATTGTAGCAACAATTTTGAACTTGAAGTTTGGACTGAATTAGAATTATCAAAGGAATCTTTAGAAGAATCGCCTTATGATATCATCATTTCTAATTTTATTATTCCTCCGATCGAGAACAAGAGACTGATTTATTCAAATAATATAAACACGGTCTCACTCATATCTTTGTTAAATGCCATGATGTTTATTCGATTAGATGAGTAACCAAAAATAACAAAAAAACGCTATTTCGCGTTTGAACTGTACCTCAAAAGTTAGACAGAAAAAATCTAATTTTTGGGGTGTTTTTGTTAAGAAAAGACCTTCAATCATTTAAGCAAAATGTACATCTAGAGTCATAGTCCTCTAAAACTCTTGCTTTTTTTGTAGAAGATACGAAAAAAACCTTGATTCCAAGGCTTTTCCTGTTGTATGTAGATGCCCCCTACATGGATTTGTAAGAACTTTTCATATTGAAAATAAACAAAAATGTTGAAATATAGCTGATTTTAGGGAAATACTTTTAGGTGTTTTCAATGTCAGGATTTAAAAATGGGGCAAAAGTGGGGCAAAAACGAATGACTCGTATTTGGTTTGAAAACCTATAATACCTAATGATTATGCTATTCTAGATATATAGTTTTGTTATAAATAAATGTCAGTGCGAGATCAAATTGGAGGATAAAATGGAAAAACAAATTAATGAAAAAAAAGCCTTGGTTCCCAAAGCTTTTTAATCTTATAAACTCATTAAAATAACTCCCAGTTAGATTTGGAATATTTTTTATTCTGTGTCATATAAAAATAAATAGAATGAATAGCTATAGCTAGAGCTAAAATGGTTGTAATACTTACTACTATTATAGGATTAGAAGCAAAGATTAAAGAGAGAATCAAGGCAGCCAGATAGAGTGTAGCTTGGACACAGTAGTAACTTTTCGAATAGCGAAGATAGTGTTTGTTATAGGGCCCATTTGCTAGGACAGCAGCTTGGAAGAGGCCAATTCCGATATAAAAGAAGCTGGTTGCAAAGAGAAGATTAGCTTCAGGATTCAGAAGAAAACTCATCGAAACGGTCATCATAAGAATTCCAATAAAAATAGGATAGTGACTGTAAATTAGAAATAGTCCCTTTTGATTAGATTTTTCATCAATAGCATGGTCGAATTGACCAAAATAAAACAAGAACAGAGAAAGCATAATAATGAAATAAAGAACCGAATAAATCGAGAAATTCTCGATTGTAAAGAAGTTAGCTAGCTCCATAATCATCTCTCCAAACGTAATAATGACAAGAAGGGAGATGCGCTCGATTAAATGGGGGAGATTTACCTGGTAATGCTTATCTTTACTAAGCAAGATAATTGGCATAATAAATGTTAGCAGAATACTAGCAAATAAGACAGAGACTCCAACGTAAATAGGAAGAAGAGCTGTTAGGTAGACTCCTAAACTTCCTAGACCGGTTATCCATAGAAAACCTTTGATACTTTCCCGATTAACATCATCGGTTGATTTTCTAAAAAATTCAACCAAATATTGAAAAAATAAGGTAAGGGTTAATGTACCCATAGCCCAACAGAGATAATGAAAATATTGTTGCCAATCAGGTCCAATCATATTGGCTATAAAGAGTAAAATTCCCATTTTGATAAACATGATTACTATGTTAAATAAAGAGTTCTTTCCATAGCGATTGGTATAATCGGTTTGAATCATCCAGGAATCGATGAGAACCAAAGTAGCAATGAAAAAATCAAGGAAAGAATTCCAAGTCAAAATACCGTTATGAAGATGGTCAATTAAAGTAGTTACTTTTGAAATTGCAAAAACAAAAACTAAGTCATAAAAAAGTTCTGAAAATTCTACACGTTTATGTTTAATAAGAGTTGTCATCTTAAGACCTTTCTATTTTAGAAGTACAATTTATTATAACATAAAATGGTAATGAGAGAAAAGAAGATGCTTAAATAACTTCATGTGGCGCGAATGAACTGCGCCACAAAAGTTAGGTTTTTTCTGTCTAACTTTTGGGGTGCAGTTCAGAAGGGGTGTTTTTTCTATCGTTTTTTAGTGCTAAGACTACACAAAAAAGCCTTGTAAATCAAGGCTTTTTCCTGTTGATTTAGATGCCCCCTACAGGGATTTGGAAAGGACTTTCATATTGAGAGCAATTAAAAATATTGAAATATAAGTGATTTTAGGTATTTTCAATGTCATGATTTAAAAATGGGACAAAAGTGGGGCAAAAACCATACAGATTCTAAACTGTATGATTCTTTTTTTATCTAACCAAGAAAGGTTAAAACTTATTAAAACAAATGCAATCAACTGTTGAAAACTTTTTAGTCCGTGTAATATAAAAACAAGTAAAAAGTTGAACTATAGGGAATATTGTGTCATAATAGGTAATAGATGAATAATTAATAGATTGGAAATAATGCTTTCTTACCTTAACAAGTTGAATTGGTTATACATTTTTTCGTCTCAATTGTACTTATCTCTCAAGTTTAGTTAATTTTTATTAGCTTTGTTTTCGAATCAATAAAACAAATTTTAGAAGTGCATAAGACAAGATGGTGACATTACTACAGTCATTGCTAATCGCTATGTCTGCCTGGTACAGACTGTTTGTGCCGTTGGCTATTTACCAGTCAGTTTAATCAAAGGGCTTAATTTTTATTGTTGAAAGGTTTTTATATGGGGAAAATTCTCTCTTTAGGTCTGACAGGTAAGAAATTACTTGCTCAGGGTTTCTTGTTTGTTCTGTTAGGTCTTATCTTGATGGTCACGGGGACTTGGTTGCCAGTAACGATTATTCGACTGGCTCTGTTTTTAGCTTGGATAGCAACGGTCGTAGATTTGCTATTACGAGTTTTCAAAAAAAGCCAGTCAACGGATACCTTGGGAGTTGCACTGGTTAAATTGTTAGTGCTGGGATATTTGCTAGGTTCTAATCTTGCGACTGATATACCGATTTATGTTCTGGCTCTTGTGATTGGAGTTTATCAGATTTTTAGGGCCACGATTAATCTTGTCACCTATGTTCTCTACCGTAAAAATAATATTCGACCTCGTTTTCGTCTCTTACTAGATGGTATTCTACTAGTTTTTCTTGGTGGAGCTAGTCTTTTGTCCTCTACGGGAAATTCTGTCTTTCAACTCTTTGTTTTAGGGGCTTATTTTTTCCTTTATGGTCTGTCCAATATCCGTGACGGTTTCTTATTTGAAGGGGAAATTGGGAAAAACCATCTCAAACGTCGCATTAGAATTAGCTTACCTATTGTCCTAGCCGCTCTCATCCCTGCAAGAACTTTAGCAAAAGTTAACAAATTTATGCTGGAAAATGCTGATGAGGAAGAAGATATCCATCTTGGAATAGTGAAGTCTGGTAAGACAGCAGAGCTAGAAATTTTTGTTCATACAGCTGAGACCTCCCTGTTTTCGGCAATTGGTCATGTGGATATCTGCTATCAAGGCCGTGTTATTTCTTATGGCAACTATGATCCGTCTTCTGAGACCTTATTTGGCATGGTAGGAGATGGTGTCTTATATTTCTGTGATCGTGACAAGTACATTGACCTATGTAAACGTGAGAGTCAAAAAACGCTTTTTGGTTATGGGATAGATTTGACGCCTGAAATGGAAAAAGCAGTTCAGAAAAAGTTGGCTGAATTGAAACAACTGACGATTCCATGGGAGCCAAGTGCAGATAAAATCATGACAGGTGATGGTAAGGAAGACTACACCTACGCTTATAAAATCAGACATGAGACAGATGGGGAACTTTATAAATTTATCAAATCTAAGTTTAAATCCTACTTTGTCTTATCTACAAACTGTGTGCTCTTGGCTGATACCATAGTCGGTCAGGCTGGCACCGATATCCTCTCACCCAAAGGATTTATCGCTCCAGGAACTTACCAAGCCTACCTTAATCGAGAGTTTGAAAAACCAAATAGTATAGTCGTATCTAAACATGTTTATTAAGGAGAATTTATGAACTTAGTTAAAAAATATACTCCGTTAATCCTTTTTATAGGGCTGGTTGCTCTTGTAATTCTGAATGCATCGAGCTTTATATCAGGAGCAATCTCTCTCTTTGATGTAATATCAACCTTGATTTATGGTGCTGTTATTGCTTTTGTGCTTAATGTTCCTATGAAAAAAATTGAACAGTACTTAGTTAAATTGAAGGTAAAGGCAGAGTTGTGTCGTCCGATTGCCATGGTACTTGTTTTCCTAGCTCTTATCTTAATCGTGATTGCTCTTTTGGTTTTGGTGCTGCCAACCCTAGCCCAGACTATTAGTCAGCTGGGAACAGTCCTTTCAACAGTCCTTACTCAACTTGGGAAATTGCTAGGCAGCTCGGAATTTGTAACCAAAGACATGTTGTCAACTATCGTATCAGGCATACAGGGACAATCTAGTTCTATTAGCCAAGCTTTGATAGGTTTTTTATCAGGTCTGACTAGTAATATCGGCAATATTTTTTCAAGTTTGATGAATGCCTTTTTGATTATAGTCTTCACCTTTTCATTTTTATCCAGTAAGGAACATTTGGCAGCGATGACGAGTCGACTTCTAAAAGTTTTTCTTCCAGAGAAGGTGGTGATAAAGTTGACTTACATTGGACAAGTAGCACTAGAGACTTATGACCAATTTTTGATGAGTCAGCTGATTGAAGCAGTTATCATAGGAGTTATGATAGCGGTTGGTTACAGCGTGTTTGGGATACCCTATGGAGTAATGACAGGTATCTTTGCAGGAGTGCTATCGTTCATTCCTTATGTAGGGCCTATGATTGCTTGTGTTGTGGGAGCGATTTTTATCTTCACAGTGAGTCCTACTCAAGCCTTACTTTCTCTTCTTCTATATCAAGTTATACAGCTGATTGAAGGAAACCTTATTTATCCTAGAGTTGTAGGTCAGTCTATTGGTTTGCCAGCTATTTTCACGCTTGCGGCTGCTAGTATTGGAGGCAATCTCTTTGGCTTACTTGGGATGATATTCTTTACACCCGTATTTGCTGTTATCTATCGACTGGTTAAAGAATTTGTCGTTGCAAAGGAAAATCAGGTAGATTAAGAAAAACTAAATTTAATAAGATATACTGAGAAGAGAGTGAGAGATTCTCTTCTCTTTTATTTTTAAATACTTTTCTACAAAAAGCTATTAGACGTTAAAAAAAGCCTTGGTTTCAAGGCTTATTTCTGTTGATTTAGATGTGCCCCCTGCAGGGCTCGAACCTGCGCCCCATAGCTTAAGAGTCTACTGCTCTACCAACTGAGCTAAGGAGGCAACAGAAAAAGCTGAGAATGTAACTTCCCAGCTATTTTAATATGCCCAAAATGGCAGCTAGATTATTTACGAAAGGCATCAAGGATATAGGTGAAACCAACAATTAAAAATGCAAAGGCAACGACATAAACGACAAAGACACTTGTAGCTACTGGATTGAACAAAATCACTAGACCTAGTAAAAATGCAAGCAACGCTATCCACATGATATGGTTGCCAATAATAGGGAAAATCAATCCCAGACGATTGCCTTTAAAGAAAACTATAATGGCTTCTACAATTAACCAAATTCCTAAAATAGTTGGAATGACGACCGGCAGGGTCACAAAGCCATAAGCAACGAGGTAAAGAGCTAAGAGAAGACTAACAAACCCTTGGAAAAGATAAACAGGTGAGCGAAGCTCTTTTGGTGCAGAGAAATAGCCTAAAAGAGCTGCTATAGAAGAAACCAGTAAATCAAATGCAATCCACCAGCTGTAAGCAACAAGATTAGCTACTGGGTGTGTAAATAGGAAAAGTCCTAAAAGGACAAAAACAACTCCTGCAAGGAATAGCAGTAAACGATTAGAAAATTTCATTTCAATACCCCCTATATAGTATAGTATAGTTTGATAATAAAAATATTATACACCTTTTTAGAGGAAATATCAATAAACAAAATGGAAAATTTGGAAGTTTCAGTCTGATTTATGAAAAGAAAATCAGTTTTTATTATTTTGAAAATAAAAAGAGAAGATAAAATTTGTCTTCTCTACATGAAAATATTGTATGGAATCAAAGCAAAAGTAACTGGCTTTACACTATTTGTAAAGATGTAATTTGATTCAAAAAGAAAAGATAGATTTAAAATGTGGGACAAATGATGGGGTAAATCAGTTATAGACAAGCAAAAAAAGCCTTGATTTACAAGGCTTTTTCCTGTTGTATTTAGATGCCCCCTACAGGGATCGAACCTGTGACCCACGGATTAAGAGTCCGCTGCTCTGCCAGCTGAGCTAAGGAGGCAAAGAAAAAAGCTGTATTGGTGCCGAAACTTCACGGTTTGTATTGAACCCGCGCAATTAAGCAGGTGGGCAACTCGCTCTAACTGAAGCTGTTTCCGTGTGAGACGGCCTACATGCTGTTAGAAGACTTTTGTTTCCCTAATAATACAAAAAATAGTCGGTCAACACTTAAGTGTGAAGTCGTACACCACAGCGTTTCTATGTTTATATAATACCACTTTTTCAAAAAAAATCAAGAGGAAAGTGCAATTTTTTGAAAAGGATTTCAGATTTTTCGCAAACGGTCGATAGCTTCCTTTCTTTGAGCCAAAGCCCGTTCATATTTACCAGTATCTTCTGCTTGGAAATAGTGATGATTACGAATTTTTTCTGGTAGATAGTCTTGCTTGACCCAATTTCCAGGATAGTTGTGTGGATAGAGATAGTCTTGGGCATTCCCCAGTTCCTTGCTTCCACTGTAGTGCCCATCACGCAGGTGTCGCGGAATAGGCAAGTGCCCTGATGTTTTGAGGTCAGCAAGTGCCTTATCCATAGCTACATAGGCTGAGTTGGATTTTGGAGAAAGGGCCAAATCAATGACGACATTGGCAATGAGAATGCGGGCTTCTGGGAAACCAATCCTTTGTGCAGCATCTAGAGCAGTTACGGTATGAATTTGAGCCTCAGGATTGGCTAAGCCGATATCTTCATAGGCGATAACAGTCAAACGACGAGCGAGACTTGGCAAATCACCAGCCTCAATCAAGCGAGCTGCGTAGTGGAGACTGGCATCCACATCCGAGCCACGGATAGACTTTTGCAGGGCAGACAGAACATCATAGTGACCGTCTCCATCCTTATCCATAGTGATGTAGCTCTGCTGCAGGCTATTTTCCATGATGTTTAGAGTGATATGGCGGATGCCCTCGTCATTCTCAGGGGTAGAAAGAACAGCCAAGTCTAGTGAGTTGAAGGCAGAGCGCAGGTCTCCGTTTGTAGAGGTTGCGATGAAATCCAGCGCCTCCTCATCTAGTTCTACTGGAAAATCAAAACCACGCTCAGGGGTATTTAGAGCTATCTGAAGAGCCTCTTTGACGTCTTGGTTAGACAGAGGTTCCAACTCAAAAATTTGAACACGGCTACGAATGGCAGGAGTGACAGAAAAGAAAGGATTTTCAGTTGTAGCCCCAATCATGATGACTAGTCCACTTTCCAAGAGAGGAAGGAGAAAATCTTGCTTGGTCTTATCAAGTCGATGAATCTCGTCTAGTAATAGGACGAGACCACCAGAGAATTTCGCCTCTTCAGCTATTTCTTGGAGTCTTTTTTTACTATCAACTGTCGCATTGAAAGTTCGAAAGGCATACTTGGTCGTCCCTGCGATGGCAGAGGCAATACTGGTCTTGCCGATTCCCGGAGGTCCGTAGAGAATCATGGAGGACAGGCGATTGGCTTCTACCATGCGGCGGATGATTTTTCCTTGTCCGACCAGATGTTCCTGACCGATGACCTGGTCGATGGTTTTGGGGCGCATACGAAGCGCGAGATTGTCTGGCATAGTAGTCCTTTCTAACATGGATTTTAGTGTCATATTTTTTGAGTAGAATGACTCATCTAATATATCTTACTATGTCCATTCTAGCCTAATAGTTGTGATATTTCAATGGTTTTGTAATATTCAGGGTGTGAGATAGAATCTTTTTGACTATTTAATTTAATGAGGAGAGGTATCAGCATGAGAGAATTGATTTTCCTTAAAGCTCAAAATATGATAGTTAAGCCTAAAGAAGTGGAAGTGCTGATTTGAGAAATAATATTGCTAAATGTTATTGCATGAACTATAATGAAAGGAGAGGTGATAAGGAATGGAAATAATGGAATTACCAAGTCAGGAAATTTTGATTTTTACAAAACAAATTCGTCATTGGATTCTTAGTGATCAAGTTATTTCAGGGAAAAGAAAGCTTTTCTTCCGGGAAGATACTCCAAAAGAGATTTTAGATTTGTACGAAAACATTAAATCTAAACTTGATTTTGCTTACCAAGAAGTTCATTCTAATAATGGGTTGAAAAAATATGAAAAATAGAATAATTGATGTTTTTAAAGTAGTAAATCGCCTCCTTGTAATAACTGTTGAAAATCCTGATTTCGAAGACTTGAGAGTTAATCAGTTTGTAAAAATTGGAGATAAAAAGTATAGAGTACGCAGTGTTCCTATGATTCATTCAACTCCGCCTCAATCTGTCTTAAATCGAGATACTTTTACAATTGACTATACAGATGATGAATTGCTCGATAAAGAAGCAGTTTTTACTACTCATTAGAAAAATAGGTATGAATAAATTGGCTTCCCTTAGAACCACATCTAGGGGTTTTTATGTGTAAGAGAATAATAAGTATCACACCTTTACAATACGTGTAGTACGTGCTATAATGGTGTTGTCAGGAGGTAAAAGCGCTATGCCTATGACACAAAAAGAGATGGTCAAACTCCTTACGGCTCATGGTTGGATAAAGACCAAAGGCGGTAAAGGCTCCCATATTAAAATGGAGAAGCAAGGGGAAAGACCTATCACAATCCCTCATGGTGAGCTGAATAAGTACACTGAAAGAGGGATAAGAAAGCAAGCTGGGTTGTAAAATTCAGCCTCTGCTTTTTGATATGGAGGTAGTGAGATGTTAGTGACATATCCAGCTTTATTTTATTATGATGATACAGATGGGGTAAAATCGACTTATTTTGTCCATTTCCCAGATTTTGAATACTCAGCTACACAAGGAGAGGGGATTTCTGAGGCTTTAGCTATGGGTTCGGAGTGGTTAGGAATTACTGTCGCAGATTTAATAGAGAGTGATGGAGATTTGCCCCAGCCATCAGATATCAATAGCTTGTCTTTAATTGATAATGATCCTTTTAAAGATGATGAAGATTTCGTGTCAACCTATGACCTTGATAAATCTTTTATTTCTATGGTATCTGTTGATGTATCAGATTACTTAGGAAGTCAGGAACCAATTAAAAAGACATTGACAATACCAAGATGGGCAGATAAGTTGGGACGAGAAATGGGACTTAACTTTTCTCAGACTTTGACAGACGCTATTGCAGATAAGAAAATACAAGCATAAGATTAAGTGTGGTATCGTGGTAATAGTCAATAAAAAAGCACGTTCAATTGTGCTGGTTACTTGTCTATTGATTTTATAGATTTCTTAGCCCTTTTGAGGGCTTTTTATATTGATTTTTCAGGAAAAATAAAGAAATCAGACTTTTAAGAAAATCACTGATACCAAGGGTTTAAATGAGGTAATATGGTATAATTAGGACATAAAATAATTTTGTGGTAAGATGGTAGTATCTATTTTAGCATATTTCCGAGCAATCGGGGCGATTTAAGAGTCGCATAGAAAGAGGACAAAATGGCAACATATGGATTTTTAGATGTTTTAGAGGAAGAATTGGAGAAGAACTTTCCCTTTGACTTTGAGATTAGTTGGGACAAGTGTAACCACGCGGTTGAAGTGAGTTTTTTGTTAGAAGCGCAAAATGCTGCAGGCGTGGAGATGGTGGATGAAGATGGAGAGGTTTCGTCAGACGATATCCTATTTGAAGAAGCGGTGCTTTTCTACAATCCTGCCAAATCAACCGTCAATGAGGAAGACTATTTGACGGTCATTCCTTACCTACCTAAAAAAGGATTTTCTCGTGAATTTTTAGCTTATTTTGCGCTTTTCCTTAAAGATACTGCTGAGGTTGGACTAGATGCCCTTATGGACTTTTTGGAAGACCCAGAAGCAGAAGAATTCGTCATGGAATGGAACCAAGAAGTCTTTGAAGAAGGAAAAGTCGGCTTGGAAGAGGGAGAGTTTTATCCTTATCCGAGATACTAGGAGTTGGATGGAGATTTTATGAAGAAAATTGGGATTTATTTGGTTTATGTGCTAGCTGTTGTCTTTATTATGCTGGCTTTTGCTTGTGGAACAATCGCATTTGCAGAGTTGGGGTATTCCGCAGTTTTGGTCTTTACTTTTGGTTATGCCTTCGCTCTTTTAAGTATATATTTAATCTTTATTCTTCATGAGCTGGGACATGCTTTTTGTGGCTACTTGACAGGCTATCGTCTGGTTGCTTTTGGATTAGGGAACTTTCTTGTAACCAAAAAGTCAGGAAGGCTTCATCTTAGTCGAACAGCAGTTATAAAAAATGTTGGTGCTCAGTATATTGGTTTAAAAGAGAATGAAAGTGATCAAAGAATCATCTTGATGCTTTTAGGAGGCTTGATAGTTCACCTTTGCTTGATATTATTGGCAACACTTTTTGGTTTTTTGACAACAAACTGGTATTTTGCAGGCACTTGGATTTTTCTTAATTTGTCTTTCTTCCTAAATAACATTTTGCCAGTCGGCATCACCGATGGCGCAAAAATTTGGGAATTGCTACAACACCCTGAAAATACAAAATACGCCTACCTGATGTTGAGGCATTCTGCCCAGACCTTGCTAGCTTCTCAAGAATATGATTTAAAAGATTTTGTCATGTCTGTTGATGAGGATGTGAGAGGGAGTTTTGCAGAAAGTGTTCAGACTCTTCAGGGGTTGGTATTCATATTGGATGATAATATAGAGCTTGCAAAGCAACAGTTGCAGTCTGTGCTAGAGAAAACAGATAATCCAATGTCTAAAACTAGTTCTCAATTATACCTTCTTCAAGTTGCTCTGATGGAAGGAGATAATAAGAAAGTGGAAGAATATGCAAGTATTCGAGGGGTCAAATCCTTTTTATCTATAAAAACAGCAGATATGCAGGTCATTCAAGCTTGGTATCAATTTAAGGTAAAGAAAGATGTAGTTCAAACTCACAAGGCTATGAAGATTGCTAGACGTAAAATGAATAGCAGTCGGATGTTACGGGATGAGAAAAGCTATTATCAAAATTGGTTAGCCGAGCTGGAAAAGGAATTAACCGAAGGAGTTTGACATGGAAATAGAAATTTCTGATTTTACAGGATCTAAGATTGCCTTGATTTGTGGGGATAAGGTCTTGACTATCTTACGTGATGACAAGGACGATATTCCTTGTCCCAACATGTGGGAGTTGCCAGGTGGTGGACGAGAGGGGGATGAAAGTCCTTTTGAGTGCGTGGCGCGTGAAGTTTATGAAGAACTGGGAATTCATCTGACTGAGGATTGTCTGCTTTGGAGCAAGATTTATCCTAGCGTAATTTTTAAAGGCAAGAAATCGGTCTTTATGGTTGGTCAGCTAAGACAAGAACAATTTGACAATATCATCTTCGGAGATGAAGGACAGGGCTATCAGCTGATGCCTATTGAGGAATTTTTGAACTCTAAACAAGCTGTGCCTCAGCTCCAGGGGAGATTGAGGGATTATTTAAAAGTAAGTGATTAGAAAGGATGGTTCAGTTAAATTTCTAAACTGAACCCGCCCTAAACACGGTACCAAAAAGATAAACTTCTCTTAGACATAAGCGTCTTCAGAGAAGTTCCTATTTTGGCTTTGTGTTTTACGGGCTTGGTATCTTAATGATGGAAACATGGCAAGAGTTAAAAGTTACAGTCAAGCGTGAGGGAGAGGAGTTAGTTTCCAATCTCTTGATTGAGTTGGGAGCGCAAGGTGTTGCGATTGAAGACAGCATGGACTATGTGGGAAATGTCGACCGCTTCGGCGAGATTTTCCCAGAGGTCGAGCAGCAAGAAGAAATTGTGGTGACAGCCTACTACCCTGACACGGTGGATGTGGCAGTGGTTGAGGCGGACTTACAGGCTCGCTTAGAAGAATTGACGGATTTTATGGATTTGGGTGAGGTTAAGATTGGGACGACTGCCTTGGCTGAGGAAGACTGGGCAGACAACTGGAAGAAATACTATGAACCCGCTCGCATCACTCATGACTTGACCATCGTGCCGTCGTGGACGGACTACGAGGCGACTGCTGGGGAAAAGATTATCAAGCTGGATCCTGGCATGGCTTTTGGAACAGGAACCCATCCAACCACTAAGATGAGCCTCTTTGCCTTGGAGCAGGTTCTCCGTGGTGGCGAAACGGTGCTAGATGTGGGAACTGGTTCAGGGGTTCTCTCTATTGCCAGCTCGCTGCTTGGTGCCAAGGAAATCTTTGCCTACGACCTAGATGATGTGGCAGTTCGAGTCGCTCAGGAAAATATTGAGCTCAACCTTGGTATGGAAAATATCCATGTTGCTGCTGGAGACTTGCTTAAGGGTGTGGAGATTGAGGCAGATGTGATTGTAGCTAATATTTTGGCGGATATCCTCGTTCATCTGACGGATGATGCTTATCGCTTGGTCAAGGATGAAGGCTACCTCATCATGAGTGGAATTATTAAGGACAAGTGGGATATGGTGCGCGAGTCGGCTGAGTCAGCTGGATTTTTCCTCGAAACTCACATGGTTCAAGGGGAATGGAATGCCTGTGTCTTTAAGAAAACCAAGGATATCTCTGGTGTGATTGGAGGCTAGTATGCAACAGTATTTTGTCAAGGGGAGTGCAGTCTCTCCTGTCACTATCGAGGATAAGGAAACCAGCAAGCATATGTTTCAGGTTATGCGCTTGAAAGTAGATGATGAGGTTACTTTGGTCTTTGATGATGGCATTAAACGTTTGGCGCGCGTCTTGGATGTTGAAAATCGTCAGTTTGAGTTGGTTGAAGAGTTAGCTGATAATGTGGAACTACCAGTCCAAGTGACCATCGCATCCGGCTTTCCTAAGGGAGACAAGTTGGAGTTCATTACTCAAAAAGTAACCGAACTGGGTGCCAGCCAAATCTGGGCCTTTCCTGCCGATTGGTCGGTCGCCAAGTGGGATGGCAAGAAATTGGGTAAAAAGGTTGAAAAACTAGAAAAAATCGCCCTTGGAGCAGCAGAACAAAGCAAGCGTAATATCGTTCCAAGTATTCAGCTTTTTGAAAGGAAAGCAGACTTTCTAGCTCAATTGGACCAATTTGACTCTATCGTAGTTGCCTATGAAGAATCAGCAAAAGAAGGAGAAGTCGCTGCACTCTTAAATGCAGTCGCTTGTCTTGAAAAAGGAGCCAAATTGCTCTTTATCTTTGGTCCAGAAGGTGGTCTGTCACCTGCAGAAATCGAAAGTTTTGAAGCTAAGGGAGCAGTATTGGCAGGACTTGGTCCTCGCATTTTGCGAGCAGAAACAGCACCACTTTACGCTTTATCAGCCCTTAGTGTTTTATTAGAATTAGAGAAATAAGAGGAAGAAAATGGAACAAAAACACCGTTCAGAATTTCCAGAGAAGGAACTTTGGGATTTAACAGCCCTATACCAAGACCGTGAGGATTTCTTGCGTGCAATCGAGAAGGCTCGCGAAGATATCAACCAGTTTAGCCGTGATTACAAGGGTAATCTTCATACTTTTGAGGATTTTGAAAAGTCCTTTGCGGAATTGGAACAAATCTACATTCAGATGAGCCATATTGGCAACTATGGTTTTATGCCGCAGACGACAGACTATAGCAATGACGAATTTGCCAATATTGCCCAAGCTGGGATGGAATTTGAAACAGACGCCAGCGTAGCCTTGACCTTCTTTGACGACGCCTTGGTGGCTGCAGATGAGGAAGTCTTAGAACGTTTGGGAGAGTTGCCACATTTAACAGCAGCCATTCGTCAGGCCAAAATCAAAAAAGCCCACTATCTAGGGGCTGATGTGGAGAAGGCCTTGACCAATCTTGGTGAAGTTTTCTACAGTCCGCAGGATATTTACACTAAGATGCGAGCTGGGGATTTTGAAATGGCTGACTTTGAAGCTCATGGTAAGACTTATAAAAACAGCTTTGTGACCTATGAGAATTTCTACCAAAACCATGAGGACGCAGAGGTTCGTGAGAAATCCTTCCGTTCCTTCTCAGAAGGACTTCGTAAGCACCAAAATACGGCTGCCGCAGCCTATCTAGCCCAAGTCAAGTCTGAAAAACTCTTGGCTGATATGAAGGGCTACGACTCAGTCTTTGATTATCTTCTAGCTGAGCAAGAAGTGGACCGTGCCATGTTTGACCGCCAGCTTGACCTTATCATGAGGGACTTTGCGCCAGTTGCTCAGAGATATCTCAAGCATGTTGCCAAGGTAAATGGTCTTGAAAAGATGACCTTTGCAGACTGGAAATTGGATTTGGACAGCGCCCTGAATCCTCAAGTGAGCATTGATGATGCCTATGATTTGGTCATGAAGTCTGTAGAACCTTTGGGGCAAGAATATTGTCAGGAAGTTGCTCGCTATCAAGAAGAGCGCTGGGTGGACTTCGCTGCCAATAGTGGCAAGGATTCTGGTGGCTATGCGGCGGATCCATATCGCGTGCACCCTTATGTCCTCATGAGCTGGACAGGGCGTTTGAGCGATGTCTATACCTTGATTCATGAAATCGGGCATTCTGGTCAATTTATCTTTTCAGATAATCACCAAAGCTACTTTAATGCCCACATGTCGACCTACTATGTTGAAGCACCGTCAACCTTCAATGAATTGCTTCTCAGTGACTACTTGGAGCACCAATCTGACGACCCTCGTCAAAAACGCTTCGCTCTGGCTCACCGTTTGACAGATACTTACTTCCATAATTTCATTACTCACCTCTTAGAAGCAGCCTTCCAGCGTAAGGTGTATACATTGATTGAAGAAGGGGAGACCTTTGGAGCAAGTAAGCTCAACAGCATTATGAAGGAAGTCTTGACAGACTTCTGGGGAGATGCTATTGAAATTGACGATGATGCAGCTTTGACTTGGATGCGCCAAGCTCACTACTACATGGGCTTGTATAGTTACACTTACTCAGCAGGACTAGTTATCTCGACAGCTGGTTACCTCCATCTTAAAAACTCTGAGAATGGAGCTGAAGATTGGCTCAATCTTCTCAAATCAGGTGGTAGCAAGACACCACTTGAGTCAGCTATGATTATCGGTGCTGATATTTCAACAGATAAACCACTCCGTGATACCATCCAATTCTTGTCAGACACAGTTAACCAGATTATCGCCTACAGTGCCCAGTTGGGAGAGTAAATTAAAAGAGTCTGGGACAAAAGTCTAACCTTAAATATAAAAAGCGAACAAAACGAGTTATCTGACACTCAGAATTCTGTTTTGTTTGCTTTTTATCTAATCTATTGATTTAAAAATTTAGAATAAAGAATTCCTAAAATCAAAATTTTTTGTCCTGGCCTCTTAAATTATCCCCAAAAGCTATCTTCTTCAGCTTGATCTGAAGAGAAGAGCCAAACTTCTTTGATTTTTCCGTCTTCAATGCGGAAGAGGTCAATCCCGTTCATATTGAGTTCAGTACCATCAGCACGTGTTCCAAGAAAAGTAACATTGGCTGCGATTAAATCCTTATTGTCAGAAACCCAATTTGTTATCACCTTAAAGGTTCCATTAGTTTTCTCAGCAAATGTAGCCAGGTGAGTTCCTAGCTTGTCCTTACCAACAACTGAACCAGATAGACTATGATTACCAGGTTGATGCCAGACAATATCGTCTGCCATCGTTTCAAAGACACCAGGAAAGTCACCAGCAATTAAAGCTTGGTTATAAGCATTGAAAATTTCTAAGTTTGTTGACATATCTATTCTCCATTTCTTTTTTATGATATAATTGTAACAGTTACAAATAAAAAAACAAGTAGACACTTTTTTGATAGCTAGTATCAAAAGTAGTACTATTATTGATACTAAAAGATAAATTTTTTTAAAAAAATAGAAAGAAGATATTTTATGACAAATAAAGTGAGTGAGTATGGTATTTGTCCATTTGCGACAACTCAGAGGGTTTTAACGGGGAAATGGGCACTGGTAATCATTTATCAGTTGAGTACGGGTACCAAACGATTTAAAGAATTGCAGAGATTATTGCCTGGGATTACTCAAACTATTTTGACCCGTCATCTCCGTCAATTAGAAAAGGATAAGATTGTTCAACGAAAGGTCTATGCCGAAGTTCCACCACGAGTTGAGTACAGCTTAACCGAAATGGGGCAGGAATTCAGAGTTGTTTTAGATGCTGTCGAGAAATGGGGTCTAGATTATATCAAGTTGCTAGAAATGTAGAGGTATTGACCATGTATCAAGAGTTACTTAGAAAAATAGCAGAAGAAAAAACAAGTTATCATGAGGAAGAAATCCAATGGTTGCTTGATCATTTGGGAGATCCTTCTCCAGAAATTCGCGATGATCTTGTTTTTACAAACTTTGCTAGAGGGATTCAAGAAGAGCTATTTACACAGGAACAATTTCATTTCATTGCAGAAGGGATTTCATCTGATGGAGGGTTAGATAAAGAGATTGATAAGGTAGGCCTGTCAACCCTTGAACGTTCTTTTAGGGCGCTTATTTATGCAAATCTCTTGTCTGCAGATGCCAACCAGCAATCGATTTTTTATCAGGGATTAAAAGCAGAAATTCGTAATGTCCTTTTAAATCAAGGGTTGTACTATCTTTCAAAAGAAAAAGACACGACAGGTTTTTCAAGTCAGTATGGTTGGGTTCACGCTTTTGCACATGGATTCGATTTACTGACGGAGGTAGTTTGTCATCCAGACTTTCCTAAAAACAGAGTTCATGAAGTATTTGACATACTTGGCCAACTGTTTAAAAGAATTGCGATTCGTTTTACAAATGATGAAGATTGGCGTTTAGCCAGAGTGCTTTATGAACCGATTTTACAAGGGAAGTTGGAGCAAGAACAAGTAGCTTCTTGGATAAAAACAGTTGATTTTCCGATAGAAGAAAGGAAGGATTTTTACAAATTTTCCAACTTTAGATCCTGTTTGTTGGAAGTCTATGTCCAACTTGACCAGAGAAATAGTTTACAAGATGACTTGAAAGAAGCTATCCAGTCTTTTCGATACTAGGGATAAGCTAATAGTTCTATGATTTTCAAAAAACTTTCCAATCAATTTTCTTGAAACCCTTTCCCTCTTTTGATAGACTAGTATCTAGTTTTTGAAAAAAGGAGAAAGAAAATGAAAAAATTTGTTGCTGAATTAATCGGTACGTTCATGCTTGTGTTCGTCGGAACAGGAGCTGTTGTTTTTGGAAATGGTCTTGATGGCCTTGGTCACCTAGGGATTGCCTTTGCCTTTGGTTTGGCAATCGTAGTTGCAGCTTACTCAATCGGAACTGTTTCAGGTGCTCATTTGAATCCAGCTGTTTCGATTGCTATGTTTGTAAACAAACGCTTGTCATCAAAAGACCTTGTCAATTACATCCTTGGACAAGTAGTTGGAGCCTTCTTAGCATCTGCTTCTGTCTTCTTCCTCTTGGCTAACTCAGGGATGTCAACTGCTAGTCTTGGTGAAAATGCCTTGGCAAACGGTGTCACTGTCTTTGGTGGTTTCTTGTTTGAAACAATCGCAACTTTCTTATTTGTTTTGGTTATCATGACCGTGACTTCAGAAAGCAAGGGAAATGGCGCGATTGCTGGTTTGGTAATTGGTTTGTCCTTGATGGCGATGATTCTTGTGGGGTTGAACATTACTGGACTTTCAGTAAACCCAGCTCGTAGCTTGGCACCAGCTGTCTTGGTAGGTGGCGCAGCCCTGCAACAAGTATGGATTTTCATCCTTGCCCCAATCGTTGGTGGGGTTCTTGCAGCCCTTGTTGCTAAAAACTTCCTTGGAACAGAAGAATAATTGAAACTCAAAAAGCCTTGCTCCTCAGTTTGAGGAACAGGGCTTTTTCGTATCTGTTTATACTCAATGAAAATCAAAGAGCAAACTAGGAAACTAACCGCAGGTTGCTCAAAGCACTGTTTTGAAGTTGTAGATGAAACTGACGAAGTCAGCTCAAAACATGGTTTTGAGGTTGTAGATGAAACTGACGAAGTCAGTAACCATACATACGGCAAGGCGACGTTGACGCGGTTTGAAGAGATTTTCGAAGAGTATTAGCGGTTGTCAATTTTCTCTGGATAAAGATCGTGTTGGAAGAGGCGTCGTTCTGCCAGACCTTCATACTTGGTTCCTGGCTTACCGTAGTTGTAGTAGGGGTCAATTGAAATGCCCCCACGCGGAGTGAATTTTCCCCAGACCTCTAAATAGCGAGGGTCTAGCAAGTTGACCAAGTCTTTCCCGATAGTGTTGATACAGTTTTCGTGAAAATCCCCATGATTTCGGTAACTAAAGAGGTAGAGTTTGAGGGATTTTGACTCGACGCAGAGCTTGTCGGGAATGTAGGAAATATAAATAGTTGCAAAGTCTGGCTGAGCAGTGATTGGGCAAAGGGAAGTAAATTCAGGGCAGTTGAATTTGATGAAATAGTCATTTTCCACATGACGATTGTCAAAGGATTCGAGGACTTCTGGTTGATAGTCAAAAATGTAATTGGTTTCTTTGTTGCCGAGGAGGCTTAGGTTTTTCATTTCTTCTTGTTGTGACATGATTTTTTCTTTCTAATCTTAAACTCCACGTTGGTTATCGTAGAGAAGGGTATGCAGTTGAGGAAGGACGCGGACATTGCCCCAGCTATCGTCAGCAGCGACGCGTTCCCAGAGTTCTTTGAGGCGGTTCAGTTGGTCTTGGACAATATTACCTGTAGTCTTGGGCTCAGGATTTCCAGCCGATAAGAAAAGAACATCTGGTTGGTAGCGTTCTTGAATTCCTTTGGCAAAGGCTAAATCGGCATCATCAAAGACAGGGATTTTAAAGGTGACCTTGTCTGGATCCAATTGGGAAACGATAAAGTCTAAGGTCTCGAAGTTGACCTCCATCTTGGATGAGGGAGGTTTGGGACTTAGGGTGACTTGGTCGATGTCTTTTAACCAATTTTGCCAGCGGGAACCTTGAGTCTCGACAGCAAGGGTGACACCGCGTTCCTTGAGCTTGGTGACCAATTGAGCCATGTTGGCTGCTAGGATAGCAGGATTTCCCCCAGACAGGGTGACGTAGTCGTAGCTTCCTAGTTTATCCAAGGCAGCGATGACCTCGTCAGCAGTCATACGAGTTGGCTTTTCAGAGCCATCCCATGTAAAGGCAGAATCGCACCAGTCGCAGTGGTAGTCGCAACCAGCAGTGCGGACAAACATGGTTTTCTGCCCGATTGCACGACCTTCGCCTTGAAAGGTTGGGCCGAAAATTTCCAGAACTGGTAGTTTGAGGACACGTTCCCTAGTCATCTAACCACTCCCGTCTAAACTCTGCAAAGGCAGTCGGAGTCTCATAGAGGCGAACGTATTCCAAACGGAGACCACGTTCGTCTGGCAACTCTTGGTTCATGGTTTGGAAAATCCAGTAAACCATATTTTCAGCAGTCGTGTTCATATAGGGAAGAGTTTCGTTTAGATAGCGATGATCCAAGTGGGGCTCTAAGTAGTTCTTATAGATCGCTTTGATGTCTCCGAAATCGTAGGTCATGCCACGTTCATCTAAAAATCCACTGACAGCAATCTGCAGATGATAGGTGTGGCCGTGCAGGGATTTGCATTTTCCCTCATAGTGAAAGAGGTGGTGGGCAGCATCGAAGGTAAACTCTTTTGATACCAAGGTTCTGTGAGGATTGTAGACAAGAGACTCCCCAGTTTCCTGTTTGATTTCTTTGGGTGCAAAAAACATTAGGCCTCTCCTTTCTGTGAGAGATAAACATCTAGACCATGCTGACGTAGGTGGCAGGCTGGGCAATCTCCACAGCCACTTCCGATAATCCCGTTGTAGCAGGTTAAGGTCTTTTCACGAACATAGTCAAAGGCACCGAGTTGGTCGGATAATTCCCAAGTTTCAGCCTTGTCTAGCCACATGAGAGGCGTTTGGATAACAAAGTCGTAATCCATGGCAAGGTTGAGGGTGACATTGAGAGATTTGACAAAAACATCCCGACAATCGGGGTAGCCTGAGAAATCTGTCTCGCAGACACCTGTTACGATGTCTTTAATGCCACGTTGCTTAGCAAGAACAGCTGCAAAGGACAGAAAGAGGTGGTTGCGACCATCAACAAAGGTATTGGGAACCTCTCCCTCTTTTTGCTCAATCTCCAGATCAGAAGTCAAGGCATTTTCAGTGATTTGCCCCAGCAGAGACATATCTAAGATGTGATGACGAATGCCTTGTTCCTTAGCGATTTCTTGGGCAACTTGAATTTCGAGATGATGGCGTTGGCCGTAGGCAAAGGTGACAGCTTCGACTGTTTCATAGTGTTCTTTAGCCCAAAAGAGGCAGGTTGTAGAATCTTGACCACCACTAAAGACGACCAAGGCTGATTGACGTTTCATAGTACTCCTTCCAAAATGGGAAATGTTCAGAGCACGCAAAAAGCTCCCATGAGGGAGCTAAAAAATACCAAGTAGAGGTTTTTTTTAGCGATGGCATGTCCCAAACATCGTAATATTCTACTTACAGTCTAGCATATTTTTTGAAAAATGGCAAAGGGCAAGAAAAAAGAGACCAAAGCAAGTACTTGGTCTCTCGTTTTATTAGCTCAATTCAGCAACGATGGCCTTGATTTGTTCTGCTGTGTGAACACCAGCAACTTGTTTGACTACTTGGCCGTCTTTTTTGAAGAGAAGGGTTGGGATAGACATGATTCCAAAGGCACGAGCTGTGTTTGGATTTTCATCAACGTCCATTTTAACGATTTTCAAAACATCTTCTGAAAGTTCTTCAGACAATTTATCCAAGATTGGACCTTGCATACGACATGGACCACACCAAGTTGCCCAGAAGTCTACCAAGACCAAACCGTCTTTTGTTTCTTGTTCGAATGTTGCATCTGTAATTGCTTTTGCCATTGTATTTCTCCTTTTTTAGTTATATTGGCTTAAATCTTGTTTCTTGAGATAGAAGAAGATATCTCCATAAGTCCCGTGGTAGTCCAAATCATGACCGTTATAAGTCAATTTTTGGACAGGGTAGTAGTCTGCGACGCCGATAAGGCAAGCTTGTTGTGAACGATCAAAGTCTTCATAAGATTCGAAAGTTACAGTTCTTTCGCTCTTGCTGGCATCTAGATAGGTAATTTCAATCATGTTTAAAACTCCTTTGTTTAATGATGATTTTATTTTACTCCTTGTAAAAGAGAATGTCAAGAAAAATGATTGCGCACGCAACTTTTTTCTAAAATCATCTTAAATCAAGAAATCCAAACCAGTTTCCAAGCTTGCTTCGACAGCCTTCTGTAGAGAGGCCAGTGTTTTTTGCCCATCACTTGTCAGGCAGATAAAGCTAGAACGTCTATCTTGATCACAACACATGCGACTAAGCAGACCGCAATTTTTAGCTTCCAAGCGAGCCACCATCCGAGAAACAGCGCTCGGGCTCAGATGAAGCTTATCTGGCAGGTCAATCTGGCGTAGAGATTTTTCTTGAGCCAAGTCCAGATAGTAGAGCAGGTAGAATTCTTTCAAGGTCAGACTTTGGTCGCTTTTCTGGGCAATAGTCTCTTCCAAGAGACCTTCGATTTCTTTTTGCCGCCGATTGAAGTCAAACCATTTTTCCAAATAGGTCATAGTATCTCCTTTCTTTTTAGAGTCATAAATAGAAGAATGTCCACTTACGGACAATCTCTGTATCACAAGATGATTGCGCATGCAATAATTATACTACTTTTCAAGAAAGCTGGCAAGAAAGACACTGAATCTTTTATCCTAAATTACGCCTGTTTATGTTAGTCTTCAATTGCCTGTATCCCCTTTCTTCTCAAACTTTCCTCAACTCTTGTGCATTTCCTTGAAATTTTCTGAAAAAAGAGTAAACTGGTATGCAAGAAGTCTATTTCGTGGAGTTTAGGATGAAATTATATGTTCAATTAATGATTCTCTTTGTGATTTCTCTAATCGGAGAGGGGATTTCCAGTTTCTTTCATTTGCCTATCCCAGGCAGTATTATCGGTTTGATTATTCTCTTTCTAGCCCTACAGTTTAAGTGGCTGAGAACCAGACATGTCAACATGGTCGGGAATTTCTTGCTGGCCAATATGACCATTCTCTTTTTGCCACCAGCAGTGGGAATTATGGAAAAGTTTGATGTGATTGCTCCCTATCTTTTGCCCATTGTTTTGATTGTCTTTTTTGCAGCAGTCATCAATATTATCCTCATAGCCTTGGTAGTTCAGTTTATCAAACGACGGTTTGAAGGAGATTATGAGAAAGGAGATGCCAAATGAGTGAATTTGTTTCCAATCCCCTGTTTGGGCTGGCCCTATCAATCCTAGCTTATCTAGTAGGAATGCTGATTTACAGACGTTTTCCCCATCCTTTGACAACGCCCTTGCTTTTGTCAGCTGTTTTCATTATCATCTTTCTAAAAGTGACGGGGATTTCTTACCAAGATTACTACCAAGGTGGGGTTTATCTGAACAACTTGATTGTCCCATCGACTGTTGCTCTAGGGATTCCCCTATATAAGAGCTTCCACTTGATGAAGCATCATGCACGGAGTATTCTCTTTGGTAGTCTGCTAGCGGTAGTGGTCAATACCTCTTTCACGGCCCTTGTGGCTAAGATTTTTGGCATGGACTTTTTCCTAGCCATTTCTCTCTTTCCTAAGTCAGTAACAACCGCCATGGCAGTAGGAATTACAGAAAAATTGCAAGGTCTGACGACCGTGACCTTGGTGGTAGTAGTGGCAACTGGGATTTTAACCAGTGTCATCGGACCAACCCTTTTGAAGTGGTTGAAAATTGACGACCCAGTAGCTGTTGGTCTTTCCCTTGGAGGAACAGGCCATGCAGTCGGAACAGGGACAGCCTTCCGATATGGCTCTGTAGCAGGAGCTATGGGTGGCTTGGCTATCGGTGTCACTGGTATTCTCTATGTCTTTGTCAGCCCTATTGTAGCCAGTTTGATATTGAGTTAAAAAGCAAGGAATTCGGGTTCCTTGCTTTTTAAAATCGTATGTTATAGACTATTACTTTTCTTTGCTTAAGTGAATGACTTGGTCGTAGTTTTTTAAGTCTTCTTCTGTGTAGTGGTGAATGACTTCAATGACTGTTTGAGGTAGGGAGAAGAGCAAGTCGCTAATTTTTCTGCTATTTTCCGAGTCAAGATTGGCCTTAATCTCATCTGCTAAGATGAGTTGGCTATCATGGTAGAGGGCGCGAGCGATTTCTAGGCGTTGCTTCTCGCCACCAGACAGACTATCATTGCTGAGCGTTCGATTTTTCAAATGTTCTAATCCTGTTTTTTTGAGGATATGATTTAAAGTCTCTCTATTTTTATCCAGTCCCAGAAGGATATTATCTTCCAGAGAGAGCGTGTCAAAGTAATGGCTATCTTGGAGGATATAGGAACTAAAGCTTGTGATTTCTTGACGTGACAAGTTCTGACCAGCAAAGCTAATCTGTCCACTTGTTGGTGTCTCTTCTCCATGAATGATATTGAGCAGGGTTGTTTTACCAGAGCCACTTTCCCCAATAATGGCAATTTTTTCTCCTTGCTTGATGTGCATGGAAATCGGAGATAAGAGACTATTTCCCTCTTTTTCAAGGGAGATGGTGTCAAGTTGGATAGGGAAAATATTTTCTATGCTTCTAGGCGAGATGGAGTCAGACTGACCCAAAAGTTTTTGGTATTTGTCGAGAAGAGTTTTAGTCGCTTTTCGGGTGTTGGTAAAATAAGCCAACTCTTGGAATTGATAGCCGATATTATGAGAAACCAGATAGATGGCCACAAAACTCGCCGCATCTAAATAATTATAGTAGGTCATAAAGCCACCGATGACGATAGGTGTGACAGAACAAAAGGCATCGATGCTATTGATCAAGAGACTGTTTAAAGTTCGTTGCTTTTCATAGTTAATTTCGGTATCTAGACTGGTTTGTAATTGCTTTTGGTAGCGAGCAAAAAAGTAGTCTTGCCCCTGATAATGGCGAATTTGTTGGCTACCACCAATAAAATTTGTCAAGCTTGCTAAGTAGCTCTGGTTACTAGTTGAGCGCTTTTCAGAAAGTGAATCCAAGCGCTTTGATCCGATAGCACTGCAGAGGACAGGAAAGGAGTAGAAGAGGATGAAAATCAAGCCCAGATAAAAGTTGGTCCATAGGGCATAGAGAATGGACACAGTGGTGAAACCAAGAGAAGAAATAATGATAACCGTTGGCTCAATATAGCTTTCTTCTAGTTGCTTGACGTCGTTTTCTAGGTCGGACAAAATATCCTTTTCATCGATCTCATAACTGTTTAAAAATCGCTTGAAAATAGCACTCTTGATTCCATATTTGAAATCAGTAATCAAACGAGAGTAGTAATAGCGTTTTCCAGCCAAACCCAGTAAGAGGATGAGATTACCAAGGATTCCTAGAATCAATACTTTCCAAAGAATGCCTAGCTCTTGATTGGTAAAACTAGCAACAATATTTTGAACAAGGGCTGGCGTGATAATCGCTTCCAGCCAAGTAATGGCAATAGAAAAGAAGTAAAGTATGAGGTGTTTCTTAGTAACAAATCTTCTCAGCATAAAGACTTGATCTCCTTATCGATATACATGCAATCAGTTTTAAATTTATTATACTCCTTTTTATTAAATGCTCCATATAAAAATGTAATTTTTTTTTTGGGGGGGATATATACTATCAATGCTTATTAGTATATAGCAAAAAAATTATAAATATGTGAAATAAGTGTGTTTAATGAGTGTTCATTTTTTATCAGAATGAATCGCTGATACAGGATTAAAAGAACTAAGTATTTCTTTTTGTTTTGAATGTGATACGTGAGTATAGATTTGTGTGACGGATATAGAACTGTGTCCAAGAATTTGTTGAATGTATCGAATATCTACATCATTATCTAGAAGCATTGTCGCAAAGCTATGTCTAAACATATGCGGTGTAATAGTTCTAGATAAGTTATTTTGTTCAACGATTCTCTTTAAAATTAAACGTACACTTTGCTCTGACAATGGTTTAGGCGAATGTTTTCCTGAAAATAGGAAATCATTGGATTCATTTCTTGTTTTATTTATATATGTTTCTAATAAATTGAAGGTTGTTTGATCTCCTAAAAATAGGATACGTTCTTTCTTACCCTTTCCTATAATATGGAGTGTCTTATTGGAAAGATTAATATCTTTGAGATGAATGTGACAAAGTTCAGAAATTCTGATACCTGTTGAAAGTAAAAGGGAAATAATAAGTAGATTTCTTTCAGCTTTTTGTTTTTGATAGTCAGTTTTAGATATAACTACTCTCTGCTCTAAATATGAAAAAATATTTTTCAGAATATCATACGGAATCGTTTTAGGTAATATTTTTTCAGTTCTAAATTGAAAGCGCAATTGATTGAAGGGATTCTCTTCAATTATGTTTTGGTATTTTAGATAGTTATAAAACACCTTCATACAAGCAATTTTTCTTCTTAGTGTATTCGTTTTTATGTTAGATTGTGTCAAGTGTTCAATATAGGATTCAACATTATCATAGTTTGAGTTATAAAATTGCATAAGATCATTTTTATAAGCTCGAATCGTGTGAGAACTCAAACGTTTATGAGTTTTGCAATAATCTAAGTAAGTAGAAATAAGTTTATAATCCATGAAAATCTCCTTCGTCAATAATCATGCTATTATAAACTTATTTGGGTGTTTTGTATAGCGATAATAAATAGTTATCATTAGGAGATTTATAAAATTGAATATTTGGCAATATCTAAAACCCAAAAATGATAAAACTTTTGAAGTATTAGCACTAAAATATGTTGAAAAAGTTTATCCCAGTGAGAGAAATTGGTCCCCAACAAAAGAAACTCGTGATGGAAATAGAGATGCGCAGGTCGTCTTTTTTATAGAAGATGGCCAATTTATTAGATGGTGGATGGAAGCAAAATATACCTCCAAAGAAAAACTATCTCGGTATCGTCTTGATGCGACTATTGTCACTTCTATCTTACAAAAAAATGTTAAAAAATATTTCTTTGTTACTAATTCGAATATTTCTACTGAGAATATTATTAATATAAAAACTGCAATTACCGAAATTTCTCCCGAAGCGGTTGTACATTTTATAACTAAAACAAATCTAGAAAGTTGGTTAAAACGTAATCCCAAATATATCAAAGAATTTTTTTCTTCTAATATCTCAGAAAAAGATATTGATATATCAGAAATTGAAACTACTTCAACTAGATTTGTTGAAGTGAGCACGATAAATTCCTATGCCATTCGAAACCCCAATTTTTCAGTAGACTACCTGTCGTACAATACACGCTATCGATTGTCCTTTTCATTTTTTTCTTACAATGATGACATAATAGAAATTTTACCTAACAATATAGGAAAATATCCCTGGAGAATTGTTGGTACATCTTCTCTTAAGGAGATTCCGGTAAATTCTGGTGAAAATCATATTCAAATAGAATTTCAAATAGTTCCTGACGATAGGTATGATGCTTCACCCAATGGTAGCCAGAATAATTCTTTTATTTACGAAAAAAATCAAGACAGTTATTCCATCTATCATTTTTTCGATTTATGTAAGAAATCTAATAGTACCAAAATTTCAATTCTTAGTCCTAAGCATTTTACTTTAATAAAAAATACTGTTATGAAACCTATTTATATAAAATCACAAGAGAATGTCAGACAAAGATTGGAAGAAAATTGTAAAACAACTAGGAATCATACTAAAACTACTCAGATTTTTTCAATTATTTCTCCCTATAAATATGGAAAAAGCTATCTAGTCAAAAATTATTTTTCATCACCTACTATTCAGCAATTCCCCAAAATATTTATATCATTTTCATCGGATGATGTCTGCAATTTGGAAAATTTAGTTCAGCTAGTGCATTTTATTTTGTTCCCGTTGCTACACGATCTGGTCATCAAAGAAGATTATCCAACTCCTCTCAGTAGTTCCTTAAAATCATTTATACAACAGTATCAAGCTAAAAATTACGAAGCACTTTTTAGATATTTTCAATCAGACATTCTAACGGACTTTTTTCAGCAATTTAAGGAAACTCAAATCTTTAAATTAGTTATTGTAGAAAACTTTCAATTTTTATCAAACGAATACAAAGAATTTTTTGAACATATAATTCAAGCTTGCTATAATGAAGATTACAATATTTTCTTTGTCGTTACTTCAACAAATCCATTAACTTTTCCAAAAGATGTCATTCACATATCAGAAGTATTATCCCTGGACGGAATAAACCCAATCTATGAACCATTAAAAGAATCCATTAAGAATATAAAACAATTACAGGACTTAAATACTTTTCCTATCTTAAAACTCGAACCCGCTAAACTATTAATTCATTTCAGTAGCAACGAGAATATTAAAAGTTTTGAAGATTTAAGCAAAGAGGAACTTGAAGTAGTAAAGTCTGTTTTCTTGAACTATAGTCTCCCACCAAATGATATTCAAATATATAGCGAAGCAACAATATCTTTATTGGAAAAAAATTTTCTAGGTTTTGACATCAACCAACAACTAGTACCATTCTCTTCTAATTTATTAGAGGAGTTCTTGAACTGGATTATAGACAATGGGAATGAATTATTTATCTCTGAAAATATAAATTTCAATCATCCTCTCCAAGAAATATTTGTCTCCTTATTTATAGATAAGAATAGAGAAAAAAGTCAAGAAGCAATTGCTACGCTTCAACAATATTTTTCTCATCAAGAATATCATTCAATTTACTATCTCCTTCGCAAATTTAAAGGGGGAGACAACTACATGAGGTTGTTCTATAGATTTCAAAATGATTATTATTTACTGCACTATTTTTTTGCAATGGCTAATGCAAATGTTGGGCAAGATAGTAGTGGATCTGCAGAATTTTTAAAACTTTTCAATATACTTGATGAAAAATTAAAATATAATAGTGAATCTGAAATTTTTTTAAATATTATATTAAATGTAGTCTATGAAATAATCAATAGTGATTATGAAAACTATCGCTTAGAACAATTTCGAAAACATAGCAAGAAGTTCCATAATTTGTTATCCTATCGTAATGTAAATCATGATCAAGTTCAGACGATTAAATCTAACCAAAAATTTTTGGAGGCTCTGATTAAAACAGAGAACACCTTAGCACTAGATTGTAAGCTCTTAGAAGAATTTATGAACTATTCAAAAATAGATGAATATGGAAAAATTTACACCCAACGCCTTGCGAGAATCTTTTATTCAAGTAATATAATACTTGCCAAAGAAATTTTATTTCAAATTGAACCTATTTCAATTGATAAATATAATTATTTTTTAGAAATAGAGAAATTATTTATAAAATTTTTAGAGAATCCTAAGCAAGAACAATTCTTAATTATCCTACAGAAAGTTAGTATCTTAAAAAAGGACTACCTTAACGACTATAAAAAGTATATTCTCGGATTGGTAGCTGGAGCTATCATTTTAGATGATCAAACAACTCTTAAAAACTTAATCAAAGAAATCTACGATTCGGGGAAACGTCCCTACAGGGCTCGTCAACAACTATTTTTTGCTAACATATTTAATTATTTAGAATTAGTCCAAAATAATCAATATCTAGAAATTGAAAACAAATTGAGATTAATTGATAGTTTCCCTCTTCCTAATCATTATAAAAATATTAATTTACACAATCTTAAACTAAGTTGTTCACCAGCTCATGTTGAATTTTATTTAGGTGGTGAGCTGAAAGATAATACGTTTTATTTTGATCCTCGTTCAATATGGTAAGGGAGTCTAATTATTAATACAGTAAAGTAAAGTGATTACGTTCGAATACTCCATATACCTATTCTAGCGTAGTCATTTCAATTTTTAAATAATAAAATATATTTTTCCCATATGATTTCCAATGAATTGCTAACACATTTTTATTAGGAATCATATGTGATTTTTAAATACAAAAATTACAATATATTTACAAAATACTTTCCTGGTATTAGGATTAATTTAATAGAACATGTAGAACAATTTATGTTTATAGTATATTTGTATCAATGATGTAAGGTTGAATGTGCATTCTAAGTTTTTCTGCTGAAATAGAGGCAAGATACTCATCTAAGTTAATTTGCTGTAATAAATTTTTAACAATAAAAGTCATTTCAGCTTTTTTAATATTTTCATCACTACAAAATTCATTAATTTGTCTAATGATTAGGTTCATAAAATGTTCACAAAAAAGATAGAAACTTTTCTTATAAATTTCAAAATAATTATTGTTTTCTAAATATACTTTAATTTCTTTCAAAATGAATAACATATCTTCGCTATTTTTGTGTTCAAAAGATTGGACAATTGATCCCTTACGTCGATAATGAAAGTAAGTTGCCTCAGGAATACAAATTAATTTAGAAGCTGCAAGCATCGTCTTAATACTGAATAGTAAATCTTCAAATTTACGATTCTCAGGAAAAAATATATTATTGTCAATTAAAAATTGACGTAGGTAGATTTTATTAGTTGTTGATGGAACTATGTTTACATCAAAGTTATATTCTTTCGCCATTACCTTTATACTCTCTTCAGATCCTAATTGTAGCAAAGTATTATACTTACACTTGTAGATTATATCTTTTATGTCGTCGTATTCACGTTTTAAAGTAAACATTCCAATTTCAGATGCACATTGCTCCATATATGTTAGACCTTTTTCTAAATATTCGTAGGAAATCCAGTCATCACTATCTATAAAGCATATATATTTCCCACGAGCCATCCTTAGTCCTAAATTTCGGGCTCCCCCTGCTCCTAAACTTTTCTTAGAATAAAAATAATGAATATCATATTTTTCTGATAAAAATTCTGAAGGTTGCTTTGAGGCATCGTCAATAATGATGACTTCATACCTATCTCTAGAAAGCGTATTGATTTTGATAGAATCTAAACATTTCATTATTTGATCTTCGGTATCTTTCATTGGAATAATAATTGTAATATCCATAACTTTCTCCTAATGATAACTATTTATTATCGCTAGTATATCATAAAAATTAGTATTTCACTAATTTTATAGTGGATGATAAAGAAATAAAAAACAACGAAACATTGTTTGGTATAACGCATTTAATTTTCTATAGAATATTCAATTTAGATTGAATAAAAGTCTAATAAGTAAGAGAGATTCTTTTCCATAATTTCTCGAATAGAATACAAAAAGCGAACAAAACAGAATTCGTTGTTTTGTTCGCTTTTTGTATTATTATCTAGATTTTTCTTGTAGTTCTGATAACATTTAGTTTGAGCAGGTACACTAATAGCTGATGGAATAAAATGTGTACATTGATTATTTCCAAGCGCCACTGTCATCTACATAGTAACCATCAGGTGTGTAGGTATTGTGAAGCATCTTACCAGTTGAAGCAAGATAGTACCACTGACCTCCATCTTTTACCCAACCAGTCGCCATAGCACCTGAATCTTTTAGGTAATACCAAGAGCCACCATCTTTAAGCCAACCTGTTGCCATAGCACCTGAATCTTTTAGGTAATACCAAGAGTTATTATCATATAGCCAATCACTAGCAATCATAGCTCCTGATGATTTAAAGGCATACCAGTCGCCACCTTGATAGAGCCAAGTTTGATTGAACATGACTCCTTTATCATTCATAAAGTACCAAGTTCCCTTGTCCTTAACCCAAGCATTTTGAACTAATTGTCCTTGTTTTTGATAGTACCACTTTTCACTGTAATTCTTTTTTAGCCAGCTTTCTGCTTTTACAATCGGATAAAGTATTTTGAAGGCTCCTGCCCCCCTGTAGGAATGACTGATAACTCCTGGTTTTTGAAGTTTCAATTCTTCATAGTCGTCTGCCCAAGCAAATACTTTTTGACCATTGACAGTCTCTGGTAAGGTAGCAGTGTAGGTCTTGGTTTGATAGTCCCATTTTGCATCAAGGTAGGTGTGTTGATCATTTGATTCGTCAATACGGAAGTAACCACTCTTTCCACCGTCATTATATACATCATCTACTACTTTAGTGGACCAGGTCTTTACTTCATTTCCGCTCTTGGCTTCTACCTTGATATCCCCTCTATAGCCATAAGGTACATAGAAATTCAGATAACGCCCCTCTGTACCGACCATAGACTTGTCCTTTTCTTGACCTAGGAAATTGACTGTCTGATCTTGACCATTGAGACTAACCGTCCACTCGATTTTCTCAGTTTTTGGCAAATCTAAGACTTTGATATCTACTTCATTGCCATTGTTAAATCGAAGAATTTTGCCATCTTGATACCAAACATCACCCTTAATAACCCACTCTTCTTCAAGCTCGAAGGCCTTTCCTGAATGAGGGAAAGCTAGTAAAGCTAGACCTGCTAGAGCCAAACTAAATAGTGTGATTTTTTTTGATACTTTCATTTTCTTAACTCCTTATTTTTGGAATAAAACAAATTGACTGTTTTCTGGATAAACTTCAATATGTTGTTTATGATTTTGTTTTAAGACTTGTTCACGTGAGTAAGAATACAATTCGTTTAACGTGATTCTATTGTTATAATTTTGATCAGCAATTAAAGAACCTTGAGATTGCTGTACAGGGTTCCATCCTGAACCTAAAGACCAATATTTAGTTGCCAAACTTAAAGCTCCGCCGCTAGAGTATTCTGACGAACTTGATGAGCAGAGTACTAAAAATTTAGAGTCAATCATCTCACTTGCTTTTTCGTCACCATTCATATTAGAAAAACCTGATACAAATTCATCTAAATCAAAATATTTCGTAGAGGCTTCTTCATTGGCTTCACCTGTATTATCTTTAGAAATAATTGTCCCAGCGTGACAACAATCCAGCATAACCACAAACTTACCTTTATATTGTTTCAGTATAGATGCTAATTCCCAACCTGAAAAGGATGTTTTATCGCTACCAATGGCTATCGTCCCATCTTCTCCTCCATGACAAGTAAGGTAAAGATAGTTCACATCGCTTTCGCTAGAAGATTTGAAAAGCTCTTGCATTTTTGCAATAATCTCGGACTTAGTTTTATCTGGGAAACGAACAACTTTACTAAAGTTTTGGTTACTAAAAACCTTTTCCATAGCATTAACATCTGCGATAGGTACAGCGGTTGTTGATGTTTCACCAAGAACTAAAGCACGGCGATTAATCGTTTGTCTTGCTCCACTATCAGCAAAGAAATAAGTATCATCTCCAATATTGTGCCAACCTGTCTGCATAGCACCACTAGTAGATAGATAATATTCGTTTCCACCGATAGTCTGTAATCCTGTTTTCATGGCACCACTATCATCTAGATAATACCATTTCCCATATTCTTTAATCCAACCTGTCTTCATCCAACCTTCATTATCAAAATAGTACCAGGTGCCATTTATTTGTTCCCATCCATTTGTAGTATAAGAACCATCAGAATGTTTATACCACCAACGGCTACCAGACTTTATCCAACTTCCACTTGACTTACTATAAGTTGTTTGAGAGGATGATTCTTGAGCATAAACTGGACTATTTACTGGTAGTGTTGACACTAGGCTCAGTAAAGCAACTGTTTACAATAAAATTTTTTTCATGATATGATTGTCCTTTCTATTTTATTTTTGTATAATCATATCACAAATAAAAAAACCAGGTTTTATTTTTTGCAGAAATGGAAGAGGAATATTATGGAAAATTTTGGCGCAGTTTTAAAGGATATTCGTATTTCAAAAAATTTTCGTCTTAAAGATTTGGCTTGTGATAAGATTAGTGAATCAACTATTTCTCGTTTCGAAAATGGGATTACCAAATTATCTATTGATCATTTTTACATGTTGTTAAATCGTCTTGGAATATCATTTTCGGAATTTGAAGAATTAGTTCATTGCTATTATTCCAAAAAAGAATGCTTTTTTGAAGAACTAGAGCATGCTGTGAACTCTTCAGATATCGTTTTGTTACAAGAACTAATAAAGAAAATAGAACTAAAACAAAAGCAGGAAAAAAGTTTATGCAATTGTCACATAAAGTTGATTGCTGAACAACAGATTAATCGCCTTGCAAACCTTCCTTACAATGCATCTAAATGTAATGAACTAATAAAGTATTTGCTTTCTGTAGATAATTGGATGGAGTATGAACTGAAAATTTTCTATAATTCGGTGTTTTTTATGAATACTAAGACCATAAGCTTACTATATAGAGTGGTAATCAAGAAAACACGACATTTTTTAAAAACAGACATGGGAACACATAGAGTAATTCCCTTATATTTATTTAATTTAGAATTATTATTAAAAAATAATTTGTTAGATAGCGCTCAATTTTTTATAGATGATTTAGAAAATTTACTGACCAGACAAGGATATTATTTTGAAAAGAATTATTTGCTTTTTTTAAGAGGTATTTATCATATTAAAACTAATCGAGTAGAGATAGGTAAAAAAGAATGTTCTAAAGCTATGAGAATATGTAAGGAATATAATGACAGTGACACAATAGAGAAATTAGACAAGACCTTCAAATTAGATTTTGTTATTTAATTGGTTAGAAGGATTTGTCTGTAAGATAAAGTTAGATAGACAATGAGATAAAAGAAAAAGGATAGCTTCTCCGCGATGAGATGTTATCCTTTTTGATTATGAAACTATTGCAAATTAACCTTATTTCTTAAAATATAGTAGGTTCCGAGGTAGTAGATAGCTATGAAAATGAGTTCCTCGATAATGGATGTACTTGCTCCCATATAGAAATTATCATTAAGTCCTACAAGTGAATTGACATAGAAATTAGAACTAAGATTGAAGGAAAGTTCAATAAATCCAATGACGATTTGGATACCAATGTAGGCTGCAACAGCGAGTGCTGTACGGTATTCATTGAAAAGCTGTCCAATGGAAATAGCCAAGTAGATGCAGAGGATACTGGAAATGGTATTTAGTAGGAAGGATATACCTGTAAGAAAGATCTGAGGGAGATGTGTTTCTACAAATGTAATCACATAAGAAAGAGGGATCCATTCTGGAACCGTTATGGTCACAATAATAACAGCACTTAGAGCTAGGATAGCAGTGCTAATCAACGACCAGATAAAGGCACCGATTAGTTTGGTTGTGATGATATGGTGTTCAGAAACTGGCAAGGTCAAAGTTAGATAGCCTTGTCGGTCATAGACACTTCCTTTGAAGCGTTTAATAATCAAGAAAAGAGTTGAAATCCCAAGTGTAATTATCAAGCCACCAAAGACGAGAGCCAGAAAGATAAATAGGAAAGGTTGGCTATCTTTGAAAGATATATAATTATAGTAGTGTCCTTGCATTCCCAGGGGGACGGAAAGGGCTAGAACGGCTGCGTAGAGGGCTAAATACCACTTGTTAACATTTTTAAATTCGTAGCGAACTAAATTCCAAAACATAATAATCTCCTTTACTTAGGCCTTAAATTCCTGACGGAAGAGCTGGTCGATGGATTCACCAGACTCATAGCGAATGTCATCTACATTTCCTTGACGGACGACTTTTCCGTCTTTTAGGAAGACAATTTCATCCAAGATTGGCTCGATATCAGAAATCAAGTGGGTAGAAATCAAAACGGTAGAAGTTGGGGAGTAGTTGTTGATAATGGTATTGAGGATATAATCACGGGCTGCTGGGTCTACCCCACCAATGGGTTCGTCCAGAACGTAGAGACGAGCATCACGGCTCATAACCAAAATCAGTTGGACCTTTTCCTTGTTTCCTTTTGATAATTTCTTTAAGCGACTATTTTCATCAATTCCTAGATCTGCAAGTAGATGATGGGCGCGTTCAAGATTGAAATCTTTATAGAAGGTCTTGAAGTAGGTTAGGGCTTCTTTGACCTTCATTTGCTCATTGAGATAGGTCGTATCCGGCAAATAAGCTACGATGGCCTTGGTTGCTGGGCTTGGGTCCATGTCATTGATAAGGACACGTCCTTGATCTGGTTGTAAGAGGCCATTGATTAGTTTAATCAGGGTTGTTTTTCCTGAGCCGTTTGGTCCAAGGAGACCAACAATTTTTCCAGCTGGGATGTCAAGGGAAACATTTTCAAGGGCTGGGGTTGCTCCATAAGATTTGGATACATTTTCAAATGCTAGTAATGACATAGGCTTAAACTCCTTTAATATAATCACTGACTACGCCTGGTAGTTCTTCTTTTTCATAGCCAAAATGGGTCATGGAGGAAACGAAGTGTTCCAATTCTTCTTCTGATAATTGTTTGCGCGATTGGGCGATTAGCTCCTTATCCTCAGTCACAAATCGTCCAGTTGTTCGCTTGCTGTAGACAAATCCTTCTCGTTCGAGGTCTGACAAGGCTCTTTGGATGGTGTTGGGATTGACACCCGCCTCGCTAGCTAGCTCTCGCACGGTTGGAAGTTGTTGATTGGGTTCCAGTGTATGGGAAACAATCTGAAGCTTGATTTTCTCCATAATCTGTAAATAGATGGGTTTTTTGTTGTCAAATGTCCAGGACATCTTGGTCTCCTTTCTCCTATCCTTTTGTCTTAATTAAATAATACAACAAAACAAAAAACTTGTCAAGCAAAAAGAAGAATTGTTTTGGGAATCGTTTAAAAAATGGTATAATGAAAAGAAAACGATAAGGAGGGAAAGGATGCGTTGTCCAAAATGTGGGGCTACCAAATCAAGTGTTATCGATAGTCGCCAAGCAGAAGAAGGGAATACCATTCGTAGAAGACGCGAGTGCGACGAATGCCAGCATCGTTTTACAACCTACGAACGAGTAGAAGAAAGAACCTTAGTGGTTGTTAAAAAAGATGGCACACGGGAACAATTCTCCAGAGATAAAATCTTTAATGGGATTATCCGCTCAGCCCAGAAACGTCCTGTGTCAAGTGATGAAATCAACATGGTAGTCAATCGTATCGAACAGAAACTCCGTGGTCGAAATGAAAATGAAATTCAAAGTGAGGACATTGGGTCACTCGTTATGGAGGAGTTGGCTGAGTTAGATGAGATTACCTATGTACGTTTTGCCAGTGTCTATCGTAGTTTTAAGGATGTCAGTGAGTTAGAGAGCTTGCTACAACAAATCACCCAGTCCTCTAAAAAGAAAAAGGAAAGATAAATGAAGCCAATTGACCGTTTTTCTTATCTAAAGAATAATCGGGTGTCGCAAGATACCTCATCTCTGGTACAGTGCTACCTCCCGATTATCGGTCAGGAGGCACTGAGCCTTTATCTTTATACCATCAGTTTTTGGGATAATGGCAGAAAGGAATACCTTTTTTCAAGCATTCTCAACCATCTCAACTTTGGGATGGATAGACTGATAAAATCCCTGAAAATCCTATCTGCTTTCAATCTTTTGACCCTCTATCAAAAGGGGGACATTTATCAGCTAGTTCTCCATGCTCCTCTTTCGAGTCAGGACTTCTTGGAACATCCTGTTTATCGCAGACTTTTAGAGAAAAAGATTGGTGATGCAGCTGTGGAGGATTTGAAAGTTGAGAGTGCTGAGGGAGAAGAAAGACCTGTCTCACTCAATCAAGTCTTTCCAGACTTGGCAGAACTAGGAAATCAAGAAGACCTTGGTCTCAAGAAGAAAGTGGCCAACGATTTTGACTTGGACCATTTTCGTCAGCTTATGGCTCGAGATGGCCTTCGCTTTGCGGATGAGCAGTCCGATGTCTTGAACCTCTTTGCCATCGCCGAGGAGAAGAAATGGACTTGGTTTGAAACTTATCAATTGGCCAAGTCAACAGCTGTTTCTCAGGTTATTTCAACCAAACGAATGCGGGAAAAAATCGCTCAAAAACCAGTTTCCTCTGACTTTAATCCTAAGGAAGCAACCATTATCAAGGAAGCAAAAAGTAAAACTGCCCTGCAGTTCTTGGCAGAAATCAAGCAAACTCGTAAGGCAAGTATTACCCAAACAGAAAGGGAACTCTTGCAACAGATGGCTGGCTTGGGCTTGCTGGACGAAGTTATTAATATCATTCTCTTGTTAACCTTTAATAAGGTAGATTCGGCAAATATCAATGAGAAATATGCCATGAAAGTAGCCAATGACTATGCCTATCAAAAGATACATTCGGCAGAAGAGGCAGTCTTGCGCATTCGTGAGCGAGGGCAGAAGAATCAGGCTCAAAAAAGCAGTACCCCTAGTCCTGCCAAGTCCAATGTACCCAAGTGGAGCAATCCAGATTATAAGAATGAAACCAGCGAGGAAACTCGTCTGGAACTAGAACGTAAGAAACAAGAACTATTAGCTCGATTAGAAAAAGGAGGAGATTAGATGGAAAGTGTCGGAGACGTACTCAAGCGTCAACCTAGCCGTTTTCACTATCAAGATTTGGTCCAGAAAATCATGAAGGACCCTGATGTTGCGGCCTTTATCCAGCAAGAATCCCTTACTCCAGAGGAATTGAATCGCAGTATCTCCAAGTTTAATCAGTACATCACCGAGAGAGACAAGTTTCTTCGTGGTGATACGGATTATATTGCCAAAGGCTACAAGCCGATTTTGGTTATGAATCATGGTTATGCGGACGTTTCTTATGAAGAAACTCCTGAACTAATTGCAGCGGAAAAAGAAGCGGCTATTAAGAACCGTCTCAAGTTAATCAATCTGCCAGCTAGTCTCAGGAAAGCTAGTTTAGCTCAAGTTGACTTGGATGATTTGGGTCGCTTGCCAGTTTTTGAAAAGCTATTAGCCTTCGTGGAGCAATATCCAACTATTCGAAAAGGTCTTTACTTATATGGAGACTTTGGTGTGGGTAAAAGTTTCATGGTGGCTGCCTTAGCCCATGATCTGTCAGAAAAACGTGGAGTTTCATCAACCCTTCTTCACTATCCTAGCTTTGTCATTGATGTCAAAAATGCAATCGGTGATGGCAATGTGAAGACCTTGGTGGATGAGCTTAAGCTTTCTGAAGTCCTGATTTTAGATGACATTGGTGCCGAGCAGTCAACAGCTTGGGTGCGTGACGAAATCCTGCAGGTCATTCTCCAATACCGTATGCAGGAAGATTTACCGACCTTTTTCACATCCAACTTCAACTTTGATGATTTGGAGCAGCATTTCGCTAAAGGGAAGCATGGAAATGACGAAACCTGGGAAGCTAGAAGGGTCATGGAACGCATCCGTTATTTGGCTGAGGAGATTCGTTTAGAAGGAGTAAACCGTCGATGACAGAAACAATCAAATTTCGGAGATTTGAACCGAGCGGAAAAGGGAGCCCAGCTTCATACTGATTCATTCCAACCTCAAGGTGTAGAAGGTCTCTTGATTAGTTCAGTCGATGCGGCTCTTTCTGGTCAAAATGCCCTGCTGGCAGCTGAAAGTTTGGGCTATGGTGGTGTCATTATCGGTTTGGTTCGATACAAGTCAGAAGAAGTGGCAGAGCTCTTTAACCTGCCTGACTACACCTATCCTGTCTTTGGGATGGCACTAGGTGTGCCAAATGAAGAACATGAAGTCAAACCTCGATTGCCATTGAATCAAGTGGTGTTTGAGGAAGAATATCAGGAACAAACAGTTGATGTGATTGAGGCTTATGACTGTGTACAGGCCGACTATGCTGGAGTGCGTGCGACCACAAGCTGGAGTCAGCGCCTAGCAGAACAGTTTGGTCAAGCTGAACCAAGCTCAACTAGAAAAAATCTTGAACAGAAGAAGTTATTGTAGAAAGTGAGAAATTATGGCCCTACCAACTATTGCCATTGTAGGACGTCCCAATGTTGGGAAATCAACCCTATTTAATCGGATCGCTGGTGAGCGAATCTCCATTGTAGAAGATGTCGAAGGAGTGACACGTGACCGTATCTATGCAACGGGTGAGTGGCTCAATCGTTCTTTTAGCATGATTGATACAGGAGGAATCGATGATGTCGATGCTCCTTTCATGGAACAAATCAAGCACCAGGCAGAAATTGCCATGGAAGAAGCAGATGTTATCGTATTTGTCGTGTCTGGTAAGGAAGGAATTACCGATGCAGACGAATACGTAGCCCGCAAACTTTATAAAACCCACAAACCAGTTATCCTTGCGGTTAACAAGGTGGACAACCCTGAAATGCGAAATGATATCTATGATTTCTATGCTCTCGGTTTGGGTGAACCACTGCCTATCTCATCTGTCCATGGTATCGGTACAGGGGATGTGCTAGACGCCATCGTAGAAAATCTTCCAAATGAATATGAAGAAGAAAATCCAGATGTCATTAAGTTTAGCTTGATTGGTCGTCCTAACGTCGGAAAATCAAGCTTGATTAACGCTATTTTGGGAGAAGACCGTGTCATTGCTAGTCCTGTTGCTGGAACAACACGTGACGCTATTGATACCCACTTTACAGATTCAGATGGTCAAGAGTTTACCATGATTGATACGGCTGGTATGCGTAAGTCTGGTAAGGTTTATGAAAATACTGAGAAATACTCTGTCATGCGTGCCATGCGTGCTATTGACCGTTCAGATGTGGTCTTAATGGTCATCAATGCGGAAGAAGGCATTCGTGAATACGATAAGCGTATCGCAGGTTTTGCCCATGAAGCTGGTAAAGGGATGATTATCGTGGTCAACAAGTGGGATACACTTGAAAAAGACAACCACACTATGAAAAACTGGGAAGAAGATATTCGTGAGCAGTTCCAATACCTGCCTTACGCACCGATTATCTTTGTATCAGCTTTGACCAAGCAACGTCTCCACAAACTGCCTGAGATGATCAAGCAAATCAGCGAGAGTCAAAACACACGTATTCCATCAGCTGTCTTGAACGATGTGATTATGGATGCCATTGCCATCAACCCAACACCAACAGACAAAGGGAAACGCCTCAAGATTTTCTACGCGACCCAAGTGGCAACCAAACCACCAACCTTTGTCATCTTTGTCAACGAAGAAGAACTCATGCACTTTTCTTACCTGCGTTTCTTGGAAAATCAAATCCGCAAGGCCTTTGTCTTTGAAGGAACACCAATCCATCTCATCGCAAGAAAACGTAAATAAAAAAGTAGAATCTGGAATGATATTTCCAGATTTTTTTGATAGAATGAAGGTAAAGAAAACGCTATCAAATAGAGGGGGGCTGGTGATGAAACATTTGTTTAAATTGATAATCCTATTTCCCTGGTTTTACTTTTTCAGCTGGATTGAAAAGGCCAATAGAGATAGTAAATTTTTCCCAATTTTTTACTATTTTTACTGGTTTTATATCCCCCTCTATTCTCTTTTTAGCCTTGCTTGGACAGTTGTTTCAGTTCTGTTTTTCAATATCGTCTTGAGAAATGTGACAGATATCAAGTTATGGGGCATTTGGTTTCTTTTTATTCTGCTAGCTATTGGTATGAATAGGTTAACTTATTTCTGTTTCAAAAAAATGCTTAGACTAAGAAAGGAGTTAGGGAAGTCTAAAGGCGGAAGGCATTGATTTATATCGGTTTTTATTTATAGGAGGTAGCTTATGACACGTCTAAAATCATTTATTACACGCTATTCTAAGGTCTATATTGGTTTAGTTCTGTTGATCTGGATTGCTTTCTTCTTTCTTCCTTGGGGCAGTCCGATTCTGGGGGGAAAGATTGACCTCTTCAGCATACAGAAAGTCTTGCTAGTTTTTGGAATTCTGTCGATTTTGATGGCCTTGCTGTCCAAGAAAGTCAGTCTCTTTGTTTTTGGATTGATCTGCTGTTTTTCTCTTTGGATTAATCTATTTATCCTATTTGCGATTTTGCCGATTTTTGGCAATTAAAGTATCATAAAAGTCAGAGAGGTTAGCTTGGAAACTAGCCTCTTTTTCCTTTTCAAAATGGGGATTCTTCCTTGAAAATAATCAGTAATTGTGCTAAAATTAAAAGAACATTCTAAAATATTCGGAATTTAAAGTAAGGAAAAACATGGCTAATATTTTAAAAACAATTATCGAAAATGATAAAGGAGAAATCCGTCGTCTGGAAAAGATGGCCGACAAGGTTTTCAAATACGAAGACCAAATGGCTGCTTTGACAGATGACCAACTAAAAGCAAAAACAGTTGAATTTAAAGAACGTTATCAAAATGGAGAATCACTGGATTCATTGCTTTATGAAGCATTTGCGGTTGTCCGTGAGGGTGCCAAACGTGTCCTAGGTCTCTTCCCATATAAGGTTCAGGTCATGGGAGGGATCGTTCTTCACCATGGTGACGTGCCAGAAATGCGTACAGGGGAAGGGAAAACCTTGACTGCGACCATGCCCGTATACCTCAACGCCCTTTCAGGAAAAGGGGTCCACGTAGTTACGGTCAATGAATACCTGTCAGAACGTGACGCGACTGAGATGGGTGAATTGTACTCATGGCTTGGTTTGTCAGTAGGGATTAACTTGGCCGCCAAATCTCCAATGGAGAAAAAAGAAGCCTATGAGTGTGATATTACTTATTCAACTAACTCAGAAATCGGATTTGATTACCTACGTGATAACATGGTCGTTCGTGCTGAAAACATGGTACAACGTCCGCTTAACTATGCCTTGGTCGATGAGGTTGACTCAATCTTGATTGACGAGGCGCGTACACCATTGATCGTATCAGGTGCTAACGCTGTTGAAACCAGTCAGTTGTATCACATGGCAGACCACTATGTAAAATCTTTGGACAAAGACGACTACATCATCGATGTGCAGTCTAAGACTATTGGTTTGTCTGATTCAGGGATTGACAAGGCTGAAAGCTATTTCAAGCTTGAAAATCTTTATGACATCGAAAACGTAGCTCTTACTCACTTTATCGATAACGCCCTTCGTGCCAACTACATCATGCTTCTCGATATTGACTATGTGGTGAGCGAAGAGCAAGAAATCTTGATCGTCGACCAATTTACAGGTCGTACCATGGAAGGTCGTCGTTATTCTGATGGCTTGCACCAAGCTATTGAAGCTAAAGAAGGTGTGCCAATTCAGGATGAAACTAAGACATCTGCCTCAATCACTTACCAAAACCTCTTCCGTATGTATAAGAAATTGTCTGGTATGACGGGTACAGGTAAGACTGAGGAAGAAGAATTCCGTGAAATTTACAACATTCGTGTTATTCCCATCCCAACAAACCGTCCTGTTCAACGTATTGACCACTCAGACCTTCTTTATGCAAGTATCGAGGCTAAGTTTAAGGCGGTTGTCGAAGACGTTAAGGCTCGTTATCAAAAAGGTCAGCCTGTCTTGGTTGGTACAGTTGCGGTTGAAACCAGTGATTATATTTCTAAGAAATTGGTCGCAGCTGGTGTTCCTCACGAAGTCTTGAACGCCAAAAACCACTATAAAGAAGCCCAAATCATCATGAATGCTGGTCAACGTGGTGCTGTTACCATCGCAACCAACATGGCCGGTCGTGGTACCGACATCAAGCTTGGTGAAGGGGTTCGTGAACTTGGTGGACTTTGTGTGATTGGTACAGAACGCCATGAAAGCCGTCGTATCGATAATCAGCTTCGTGGACGTTCAGGTCGTCAAGGAGACCCAGGTGAGTCACAATTCTACCTATCTCTTGAAGATGATTTGATGAAACGTTTTGGTTCTGAACGCTTGAAAGGAATTTTTGAACGTCTCAACATGTCTGAAGAGGCGATTGAGTCTCGTATGTTGACGCGTCAGGTTGAAGCAGCACAAAAACGTGTCGAAGGAAATAACTACGATACCCGTAAACAAGTCCTTCAATACGATGATGTCATGCGTGAACAACGTGAGATTATCTATGCTCAACGTTATGATGTCATCACTGCAGATCGTGACTTGGCACCTGAAATTCAGGCTATGATTAAACGTACGATTGGTCGTGTCGTTGATGGTCATGCGCGTTCAAAACAGGACGAAAAATTAGAAGCTATTTTGAACTTTGCTAAGTATAACTTGCTTCCTGAAGATTCTATTACGATGGAAGACTTGTTAGGTTTGTCTGATCAGGCTATTAAGGAAGAGCTCTTCCAACGTGCCTTGCAAGTTTACGATAGTCAGGTTTCAAAACTACGTGATGAAGAAGCAGTCAAAGAATTCCAAAAAGTCTTGATTCTACGAGTGGTAGATAACAAGTGGACAGATCATATCGATGCCCTTGATCAATTGCGTAACGCGGTTGGACTTCGTGGCTATGCTCAGAACAACCCTGTTGTTGAGTATCAGGCAGAAGGTTTCCGTATGTTTAATGATATGATTGGTTCGATTGAGTTTGATGTGACACGTTTGATGATGAAAGCACAAATTCATGAACAAGAAAGACCACAAGCAGAACACCATATCAGTACAACAGCGACTCGCAATATCGCTGCCCACCAAGCAAATATGCCTGAAGATTTGGATTTGAGCCAGATTGGACGGAATGAACTTTGCCCATGTGGTTCTGGTAAGAAGTTTAAAAACTGTCACGGTAAAAGAAAATAAAATGAGATAGTTTAGAGGCGGATACCTTGTGAAAAGTAAATTTTTACTTGGTATCCGTTTGCTTTATAAGGAGATGAGTTATGGTATTTACAGCAAAAAGTCCTAAAATTAATATTGAAGAAGTTTGTGCCTTATCAAAATTAGAAGGCCAAGCTTTGGAGAGAAAATCACAGCGCGATCAAGAGCTAGAAGCCATTATACGTGGAGAAGACCAACGGATTCTCTTGGTAATCGGTCCATGCTCATCTGACAATGAAGAAGCTGTCCTTGAGTACGCTAAGCGTTTGGCAGCTTTGCAAGAAGAAGTGGCAGACCGTATCTTTATGGTTATGCGTGTTTATACTGCCAAACCTCGTACCAACGGAGATGGCTATAAGGGATTGATTCACCAGCCTAACACGGCAGAAGCGCCTAGTCTTATCAACGGAATCAAAGCTGTTCGCCATCTTCACTATCGTGTCATCACGGAAACAGGTATGACGACAGCTGATGAAATGCTTTATCCTGAAAATCTTCCTCTTGTGGATGATCTGATTTCTTACATGGCGGTTGGTGCCCGTTCGGTTGAAGACCAGCAACACCGCTTTGTAGCAAGTGGAGCAGATTTTGCGACTGGTTTTAAAAATCCAACTTCAGGAAATCTCAATGTCATGTTTAATGGGATTTATGCTGCTCAAAACAAACAAAGTTTCCTTTTCCTAGGAAAAGAAGTGGAAACAACTGGAAACCCGCTTTCGCACGCCATTCTCCGTGGAGCGACCAATGAGTATGGTAAGAATATTCCCAACTACTACTATGATAATTTGATGGATACTATTGCCCAGTATGAGAAAATGGGCTTGGAAAATCCTTTTATCATCGTCGATACCAATCATGACAACTCTGGTAAGCAATACATGGACCAGATTCGAATTGTCCGCCAGACCTTGATTAACCGTGATTGGAATGAAAAAATTAAGCAGTACGTTCGTGGCTTTATGATTGAGTCTTATCTAGAAGACGGCCGTCAAAACGAACCAGAAGTATTTGGCAAGTCTATCACGGACCCTTGCCTAGGCTGGGATAATACGGAAGCCCTTGTCAGAGAAATCTACCAAACGCTAGGAGAATAAGATGGCATTTATTGAAAAAGGTCAAGAAATCGATATTGAAGCAATCAAGGCGGAAACCCAATTGTCTGCGGAAGCTTTGCGATTAAAGGAACGTCGTGATAGAGAATTAGCAGATATCATTTCAGGAGAAGATGATAGAATTCTTTTGGTGATTGGTCCTTGTTCGTCTGACAATGAAGAGGCTGTCTTGGAATATGCCCGCCGTTTATCAGCCTTGCAGAAGAAGGTGGCGGACAAGATTTTCATGGTTATACGTGTTTATACAGCTAAACCTCGCACCAACGGAGACGGCTATAAAGGCTTGGTACACCAGCCAGATACTTCTAAGGCTCCAAGCCTGATTAACGGCTTGCAGGCTGTGCGCCAGTTGCACTACCGCGTGATTACAGAGACTGGTTTGACAACGGCAGACGAGATGCTTTATCCGTCAAATCTGGTCTTGGTAGATGATTTGGTCAGCTACCATGCTGTTGGGGCTCGTTCTGTGGAAGACCAAGAGCACCGTTTTGTGGCTTCAGGGATTGATGCCCCAGTCGGGATGAAAAATCCAACCTCTGGAAATCTGGGTGTCATGTTTAATGGCATCTATGCCGCTCAGAACAAACAGACCTTCCTCTTCCATGGTCAAGAAGTTGAGACTTCAGGAAATCCCTTGGCCCACGTTATCCTTCGTGGTGCAGTTAATGAATATGGGAAAAATGAGCCTAACTTTTACTATGAAACTTTGCTGAATGCCATTGAACGCTATGAAACCCTGGGACTTGAAAATCCTTTTATCCTCATTGATACCAACCATGATAACTCAGGCAAGCAATATATGGAGCAGATTCGAGTGGTTCGTAAGACCTTGCAGAATCGTGATTGGAATGAGAAGATTAAAAAGATAGTTCGAGGCTTTATGATTGAATCTTACCTAGCAGATGGTCGTCAAAACCAACCAGAGGTCTTTGGTTGCTCTATTACAGATCCTTGCTTGGGTTGGGAAAATACAGAGGCCTTGGTAGAAGAAATCTATGCTACCTTGACAAAATAAGTGAAAAGGATGGAGTTGGGGAATCTCAACTCCTTTTGATGAGAATGATAGTTGGACACGGAATTGACATCGAAGAATTGGCTTCGATAGAAAGCGCAGTTACACGACATGAAGGATTTGCTAAGCGCGTGCTGACCGCTAAGGAAATGGAACGGTTTAACAGTCTTAAAGGGCGCAGGCAAATAGAATATTTGGCTGGCCGCTGGTCGGCTAAGGAGGCCTTTTCCAAGGCTATGGGAACGGGTATTGGCAAGCTCGGTTTTCAGGATTTGGAAGTCTTGAACAATGAACGCGGGGCGCCTTATTTTAGTCAGGCACCATTTTTAGGAAGGATTTGGCTGTCTATCAGCCATACAGATCAGTTTGTGACAGCCAGTGTCATTTTGGAGGAAAATCATGAAAGCTAGTCCACATAGACCAACCAAGGCTCGGATTCATCTGGGAGCTATTCGACAAAATATTCAGCAAATGGGGGCTCATATACCTGAAGGAACGCTCAAGTGGGCTGTGGTCAAGGCCAATGCCTATGGACATGGGGCTGTTGCCGTTGCCAAGGCGATTCAAGATGATGTCGATGGCTTTTGCGTTTCCAATATCGATGAAGCTATTGAACTCAGACAAGCTGGACTCAGGAAGAAAATCCTTATTTTAGGAGTTTCTGAAATCGAAGCTGTTGCTCTTGCTAAAGAATATGACATTACCTTGACAGTGGCTGGGCTGGAGTGGATTCAAGCACTCTTAGTTAAGGAAGCTGATTTAGCTGGTTTGACAGTCCACCTCAAGATTGATTCAGGAATGGGACGGATTGGTTTTAGAGAAGCAAGTGAGGCTGAGCAGGCTCAAGACTTGCTCAGACAACATGGTGCTCGTGTTGAAGGGATTTTTACCCACTTTGCTACTGCAGATGAAGCATCAGATACCTATTTTAATGCCCAGTTGAAACGGTTTAAAACCATTTTGGAAAGTATGAAAGGTCTTCCAAACTTGGTTCATGCTAGTAATTCTGCAACGACTCTTTGGCATGCAGAGACTATTTTCAATGCGGTTCGTATGGGAGATGCCATGTATGGCCTGAATCCTAGTGGAGAGGTCTTGGACTTGCCCTATGATTTGACACCAGCCTTGACCTTGGAGTCCGCTCTAGTCCATGTCAAGACAGTTCCAGCTGGAGCTTGCATGGGCTACGGAGCCACCTATCAGGCGGATAGCGAGCAAGCCATCGCGACCGTGCCAATCGGCTATGCGGATGGTTGGACACGTGACATGCAGAATTTCTCCGTCTTGGTAGATGGGCAATCTTGCCCAATCGTCGGCAGGGTTTCGATGGACCAAATCACCATTCGTCTGCCTAAGCTTTATCCCTTAGGAACAAAGGTAACCTTAATTGGTTCTAACGGGGACAAGGAAATCACAGCTACTCAGGTAGCGACCTACCGTGGGACTATTAACTACGAGGTGGTTTGTCTCCTCAGCGATCGCATTCCGAGAGAATATGATTAAAGAAGAAAGGAGTGGAGCATGAATCTACATCAACCCTTGCATGTCTTACCTGGTGTGGGACCAAAGTCAGCAGAAAAATACGCCAAACTAGGAATTGAAAACTTGCAAGACCTCTTGCTCTACTTTCCTTTCCGTTATGAAGATTTCAAGACCAAGCAAGTATTGGAACTAGAAGACGGAGAAAAGGCGGTTCTTTCTGGTCAAGTTGTGACTCCTGCCAGTGTCCAGTATTATGGTTTCAAGCGCAATCGCCTGCGTTTTAGCCTCAAGCAGGGAGAAGTCGTTTTTGCGGTGAATTTTTTTAACCAGCCCTATCTGGCTGATAAGATAGAGTTGGGAGCGACCCTTGCTGTATTTGGAAAATGGGACCGTGCCAAGGCTAGTCTGACAGGGATGAAGGTCCTGGCTCAGGTGGAAGATGACCTCCAACCTGTCTATCGCTTGGCTCAAGGAATCAGTCAGGCCAGTCTGGTCAAGGTTATCAAGACAGCCTTTGATCAGGGACTGGATTTCTTGATTGAGGAAAATCTTCCCCAGTCCTTGCTGGACAAATACAAACTCATGTCCCGTTGTCAGGCCGTTCGTGCTATGCATTTCCCCAAGGATTTGGCAGAATACAAGCAGGCCCTTCGCCGTATCAAGTTTGAGGAACTCTTTTATTTCCAAATGCAATTGCAGACCCTCAAGTCTGAAAATAGAGTTCAGGGAAGCGGTTTGGTTCTGAATTGGTCTCAGGAAAAAGTGACGGCTGTTAAAGAAAGTCTGCCTTTTGCCCTGACCCCAGCTCAGGAAAAGAGTTTGCAGGAAATTTTAACTGACATGAAGTCGGATCACCACATGAATCGTCTCCTACAAGGGGATGTGGGGAGCGGAAAAACGGTGGTCGCTGGCTTGGCCATGTTTGCGGCGGTGACAGCTGGTTATCAGGCTGCCCTCATGGTACCGACAGAAATCCTTGCAGAGCAACATTTTGAGAGTTTACAGAACCTTTTTCCAGACTTGAAATTAGCTCTTTTGACAGGTTCCTTGAAGTCGGCAGAAAAAAGAGAAGTCTTGGACACCATTGCCAAGGGTGAGGCTGATTTGATTATCGGAACCCACGCTCTGATACAAGATGGGGTGGATTATGCTCGTCTTGGTTTGATTATCATCGATGAGCAGCACCGTTTTGGCGTGGGGCAAAGGCGTATTTTACGGGAAAAAGGAGACAATCCAGATGTACTCATGATGACGGCGACTCCTATCCCACGGACGCTTGCTATCACAGCCTTTGGCGATATGGATGTTTCCATTATCGACCAGATGCCTGCGGGTCGGAAACCCATTGTGACACGTTGGATCAAGCATGAGCAACTAGCTCAGGTCTTGACTTGGTTAGAGGGGGAAATCCAAAAAGGTTCTCAAGCCTATGTCATCTCTCCCTTGATTGAAGAATCAGAGGCTCTGGATTTGAAAAATGCCATTGCCTTATCAGAGGAGCTGACGGCTCATTTTGCTGGTAAGGCAGAGGTGGCTCTTTTACATGGTAAAATGAAGAGTGACGAAAAAGACCAGATTATGCAGGATTTCAAAGAGAGAAAGACGGATATTCTGGTTTCGACGACAGTTATCGAGGTTGGGGTCAATGTTCCTAATGCCACGGTCATGATTATCATGGATGCCGATCGCTTCGGGCTTAGCCAGCTTCACCAGCTCAGAGGTCGTGTTGGTCGGGGGGACAAGCAATCCTATGCTGTTCTCGTTGCTAATCCCAAGACTGATTCTGGGAAAGACCGCATGCGCATCATGACAGAAACCACTAATGGATTTGTCCTTGCGGAGGAAGATCTGAAAATGCGCGGATCGGGTGAGATTTTTGGAACCAGACAGTCAGGTCTCCCAGAGTTCCAAGTAGCTAATATTATCGAAGATTTTCCGATTTTAGAAGAAGCCAGAAAAGTTGCTAGCTACATTAGTTCTATTGAAGGCTGGCAAGAGGATCCAGAGTGGCGCATGATTGCCCTTCATTTGGAAAAGAAAGAACATCTAGATTGAGCTTTCTCTAAGGAAATCTTATACTCAATGAAAATCAAAGAGCAAACTAGGAAGCTAGCCGCAAGCTGTACTTGAGTACGGTAAGGCGACGCTGACGTGGTTTGAAGAGATTTTCGAAGAGTATTAAGCTAGCTTTCAGGTTTGCCCTTTATACTAGAGTCATCAAAAAGAAACGAGGACTCTCACATGACAGTAACGATTAAAGTGAATTACCAAACCACTTTCCAAAAGAAAGAAGCAAAAAACTAAGATTGAATAGGAGAATAAAGGGCGGAAATGCTCTTTTTTCGTTTCTAAAACTACTTTCAGTCCATCAACCCAAAAATAGAGAATCTAAAATCTCTTTCTATTTACCCTTCTTTCTTGCATTGATTTCTTATATGTGCTACAGTTGTGATAGCGATCACAAAATAAAAGGAGCATATTATGAAAAATCCAGCTTTGTTAGAAGAAATCAAGACTTATAGAGGACGGGACGAGGTTCCAGAAGACTTTGATGCTTTCTGGGATGAAGAAGTGAAAAAAGTTTCCAATCTTCCAGCCTATCAGTTGGAGGAAAGAAATTTCCACATTCCTCAAGTCAAGTGCTATGAATTAACCTTTGAAGGAAGCAATAAAGGTAAGGTCTATGCGCGCGTCGTTCTTCCAAAGAGTGAGGAAAAAGTTCCTCTAATCTTCCATTTCCATGGTTATATGGGACGTGGCTGGGACTGGACCGACATGTTGGCATTCACCGTAGCTGGTTACGGCGTTGTTTCCATGGATGTGCGGGGGCAGTCGGGCTATTCACAAGACGGCTTGCGTTCTCCTATAGGAAATACAGTTAAAGGACATATCATCCGTGGGGCTGTGGAAGGTCGGGAACACCTTTTCTATAAGGATGTTTATCTGGATATTTACCAGTTGATTGAGATTATGGCCAGCCTACCTCAGGTGGATGAGAAGCGACTTTCTAGCTATGGTGCCTCACAAGGAGGGGCTTTAGCTTTGGTTGCAGCAGCACTCAATCCTCGGATTCAGAAAACAGTTGCCATCTATCCCTTCTTGTCAGACTTTAGACGAGTGCTTGAGATTGGTAATACTAGCGAGGCTTACGACGAACTTTTCCGTTATTTCAAGTTTCACGACCCCTTCCATGAAACTGAGGAGGAAATCATGGAGACCCTTGCCTATATCGATGTGAAAAATCTTGCCCATCGTATCAAGGGTGAGGTTAAGATGATTACGGGCTTGGACGATGATGTTTGCTATCCTATTACCCAGTTTGCGATTTACAACCGTCTCACCTGCGATAAAGCCTATCGCATCATGCCTGAGTATGCCCATGAAGCCATGAATGTTTTTGTCAATGATCAAGTCTACAATTGGCTATGTGGTAGTGAGATTCCTTTTAAGTATGTGAAGTGATGAATGAGAGAGTCTAGTAGCTCTCTTTTTGTTATAAATGTTGAAAGTACTTTTAAAAATATTAAAATATTAAAATATTGCTGAAAGTAAAATCTATTCTATGGCAAGCTCAAGATAAATCTATGACTTTATTATATAATAAAGAAAAAGTGTCTAGGAAAGGAGTGAAAGAGCTACTGTTTGGATTGTAGCTAGCTAAATGTTGAAAGAGAGAAGGAGAGCAGCTCTCGTTTATTAATTGCTTTCTTGTGTCTTCCTATGATGGGGAGTAAAAATTTTAAAGCAAAAAGAAAGCGCTTTATTTTTTGTGAAATTGAAAGGTAGAAAGATGAATCAAAAGAATTTTGATAGAAAACAAAGATATGGCATTCGTAAATTTGCAGTGGGTGTAGCTTCTGTAACTATTGGTGCAGTAGTGTTTGGAGTAAATCCTGTATTGGCAAATGAACAAGGAAATTCAACTGTAACTGCTGCTGAAAATAATAATCAAGGTTTATCAGAATTACCAAAAGAAGTTTCTTCAGGAAGTCTTGCTCATTTAGATAGTGAACTAGCTGGAAAACTGGCTACAGCGAAAGACAATGGTGTGGAAGTTGATCAGGATAAGTTAAAGAAAAATGAGACTACTGAAGCAGAGACGACAACTCCAACAAATGCGACAACTCCAACAAATAAACCTGCAGCTGAAAATACACCAGCTCCTGCTGATAAACCAGAAACAGATTCTGCAACTACAGAAGCAAGTAACAAGGATCAAGATAAAGAAGAAGAGGGCATGATTCCTCGAGATTATTATGCTAGAGAGTTAAAAAATGTCAACACTGTAGTAGAAAAAGAAGATGTAGAAACTAATCCTTCAAACGGTCAAAGAGTTGATATGAAAGAGGAACTCGATAAGCTTAAAAAACTTCAAAATGCGACCATTCATATGGAGTTTAAGCCAGATGCATCTGCTCCACGTTTTTACAACCTTTTCTCAGTTTCTAGTGATACCAAAGTAAATGAGTATTTCACTATGGCCATCCTTGATAACACAGCTATCGTTGAAGGTCGTGATGCAAATGGAAACCAATTCTATGGTGATTATAAAACTGCTCCTTTGAAAATTAAGCCAGGTGAGTGGAACTCTGTAACCTTCACAGTTGAAAGACCAAATGCAGACCAACCAAAAGGTCAAGTTCGTGTCTATGTAAATGGTGTCTTGTCGCGCACAAGTCCTCAGTCTGGTCGTTTCATCCAAGACATGCCAGATGTCAACCATGTGCAAATCGGTACAACAAAGCGTACAGGCAAAAACTTCTGGGGCGCTAATCTTAAAGTCCGTAATCTAACTGTTTATGATCGTGCTCTTTCTCCAGAAGAAGTTAAAAAACGTAGCCAACTTTTTGAAAGAGGAGAGTTGGAAAAGAAACTTCCTGAAGGAGCAGAAGTAACTGCTAAACTGGATGTTTTTGAAGGTGGGGAGAACCGCAAGCCGAATAAAGATGGTATTGCAAGCTACCGTATTCCAGCCCTACTTAAAACTGATAAGGGAACTCTGATTGCTGGAACTGATGAAAGACGCTTGCATCACTCTGACTGGGGTGACATCGGTATGGTTGTTCGTCGTAGTGATGATAAGGGGAAAACTTGGGGAAATAGAATTGTTATCTCAAATCCTCGTGATAATGAGAAGGCTAGGAATCCAGAATGGCCATCACCAGTCAACATTGACATGGCCCTAGTTCAAGATCCAAAGACGAAGCGAATCTTTGCCATCTATGATATGTTCCTTGAAGGTAAGGCTGTATTTTCTCTTCCAGGAAAAGCACCACAAGCTTATGAGCAAATTGGTGACAAGGTTTACCAAATCTTGTACAAACAAGGTGATGCAGGACGTTATACAATTCGTGAAAATGGTGAAGTTTTCGATCCTGAAAATAGAAAAACAGAATATCGAGTTGTAGTGGATCCTAAGAAGCCAGCATACAGTGATAAGGGTGACCTTTACAAAGGTGAAGAACTTATCGGTAATATCTACTTTGAGTATAGTGACAAGAATATCTTTAGGGTTTCAAATACCAACTATCTCTGGATGTCTTATAGTGATGACGATGGTAAAACTTGGTCTGCACCAAAAGATATAACATACGGCATTCGTAAGGATTGGATGCATTTCTTAGGTACTGGCCCTGGTACAGGTATTGCCTTGCATTCAGGGCCTCATAAAGGGCGTTTGGTCATCCCTGCCTACACGACAAACAACGTATCCTACCTAAGTGGATCCCAGTCTTCACGCGTCATTTATTCAGATGACCATGGTGAAACTTGGCACGCTGGTGAAGCGGTCAATGATAACCGTCCGGTAGGTAACCAAACAATTCACTCTTCAACCATGAATAATCCAGGTGCTCAAAATACGGAGTCAACCGTAGTTCAGTTAAATAATGGAGATCTCAAACTCTTCATGCGTGGATTGACAGGTGATCTTCAAGTTGCTACAAGTAAAGATGGTGGAGCAACTTGGGAAAAAGATGTGAAGCGCTATGCAGATGTCAAAGATGTCTACGTTCAAATGTCTGCTATTCACACTGTGCAAAATGGTAAGGAATATATCATCCTCAGTAACGCAGGTGGACCAGGACGTTACAATGGTTTAGTCCATTTGGCACGTGTAGAAGAAAATGGAGAGCTGACTTGGCTTAAGCATAACCCTATTCAAAGTGGTAAATTTGCTTATAATTCCTTGCAAGATCTTGGAAATGGTGAATTTGGTTTGCTTTATGAGCATGCAGATAACAACCAAAACGAATATACCCTGTCTTATAAGAAATTCAATTGGGATTTCTTAAGTAAGGATATGGTTTCTCCAACCGAAGCAAGAGTTACACATGCAGTTCATATGGGGCAAGGTATTATTGCCATGGAATTTGATTCAGAAGTATTGGTCAATCAAGCACCAACTTTACAACTTGCAAATGGTAAGACAGCTACGTTTATGACGCAGTATGATACCAAGACTCTGTTGTTTACAGTAGATCCTGAGGATATTGGTCAAAAAGTTACAGGATTAGCAGAAGGCGCTATCGAAAGTATGCATAATTTACCTGTTTCAGTAGTTGGTTCTAAGATTTCTCATGGTATAAATGGAAGTGAAGTTGCGACAAATGAAGTTCCAGAATTTACAGGTGGAGTTAGTAGCGAGGAGGCTGCAGTAAGTGAAGAAACTCCTGAATATACTGGCACCTTAGCAACAGTAGGAAAAGAGCCAGCACCAACAGTAGAAAAGCTAGACTTCACAGGCGGAGTAAAAGGCGAGTCTCTCGTTACAGAACTTCCAGAATATGAAGGTCTTGTATCTACAGTAGGTGAAGAATCAGCACCAATAGTAGAGTACCCTGAGTTTACAGGCGGAGTTAATTCAGTACTTGCTCTTCTTGAGGAAAAAGAGGATTATCGGGGCGGAGTAAATGCAGTAGTTAGTGCAGTTCATGATATAGAAGATTACACAGGATCATTAGCTGCAGCAGGAGATTCAGTAGTGAAATCCACTGATAAGCAAGTAGAGAATGGAGAAAGTAAAAATGAAGCAAACTCTAATCAAGTTATCTCAGGTCTTGCTCGTTCACAACGTATTTTCAAAAATGAAGCAGGAAGTGTTCAAGTTCAAGCTTCAGATGAAGTTTTGAAAAATGTTAAAACTGTACAAATAGAGGAAGTAAAAGTTAGCGGTTTCGATTCATTAAACTATAAAGCATTTGATATCAAATTAAAAGATACAAATGGCAGATATGTTCAACCTGAAGGAAAAGTCCTTGTTACTTTTGCTACAGATCAGTCTGTAGAAAATGTTTACTATGTGGATCCAGAAGGAAATCTCCATCCTATTGAATTCACGCAAAAAAATGGAAAGATTATTTTTGAGACCAACCACTTTAGTATTTATGCTATGACTTTCCGACTTTCTATCGACAATTTAGCACTTGATAATCCTACAAAAGCTAAAAAAGAGGAGGAATTATCACTATCACCTAAATTGTTATCTACAAATGGAAACTCAGGATCTAAGCAATCAGAGAATAAAGTAAGTAATAATGAACAGTCCATGTTACCCAAAACAGGTGAAGCTTCTTCATTATTAACAATTTTATTTGGTTTCGTAGGAATGATTCTTGGAGCAATGATTTTTTACAATCGAAAAGACAGTTAATTTTGTTTATCGTGTCTGTTTGAACTTTTAGGTTCATATAAAATAAACCAGTCTAGAATCCTAAAAATGAGCTAGGATTTTAGGCTGGTATAACATTTGAGGTAAGCAAGGATGCAAAGGTCTATGCACGAGTCGTTCTTCCGAAGTGTGAGGATAAGGTTCCGCTAATCTTCCATTTCCATGGTTATATGGGACGTGGCTGGGACTGGACTGACATGCTAGCCTTCACTGTGGCTGGTTACGGTGTTGTTTCAATGGATGTGCGGGGCCAGTCAGGTTATTCGCAAGACGGCTTACGTTCTCCTATAGGAAATACAGTTAAAGGACATATCATCCGTGGGGCTGTGGAAGGTCGGGAACACCTTTTCTATAAGGATGTTTATCTGGATATTTACCAGTTGGTTGAGATTATGGCCAGCCTACCTCAGGTGGATGAGAAGCGTCTTTCTAGCTATGGTGCCTCGCAAGGAGGGGCTTTAGCTTTGGTTGCAGCAGCACTCAATCCTCGAATTCAGAAAACAGTTGCCATCTATCCCTTCTTGTCAGACTTTAGACGAGTGCTTGAGATTGGCAATACCAGCGAGGCTTACGACGAACTGTTCCGTTATTTCAAGTTTCACGACCCCTTCCATGAAACTGAGGAGGAGATCATGGCGACCCTGGCCTATATCGATGTGAAAAATCTTGCTCATCGTATCAAGGGTGAGGTTAAGATGATTACGGGCTTGGACGACGATGTTTGCTACCCTATTACCCAGTTTGCGATTTACAACCGCCTGACTTGCGATAAGGCCTATCGCATCATGCCTGAGTATGCCCACGAAGCCATGAATGTTTTTGTCAACGACCAAGTCTACAATTGGCTATGTGGTAGTGAGATTCCTTTTAAGTATGTGAAGTGATGAATGAGAGAGTCTAGTAGCTCTCTTTTTGTATAGAGTCTAGTCAGCAAATATTCTAGTTCATATATACTTTGAAATTCATACTCTTCAAAAATCTCTTCAAACCACGTCAGCTTTATCTGCAACCTCAAAACAGTGTCTTGAGCAGCCTGCGGCTAGCTTCCTAGTTTGCTCTTTGATTTTTATTGAGTATGAGTTTTTTTCTGGGCTGTAGTGTCAAACAATTCATTTTCTATCTAGTTTGGTATAAGCTATTTCAATTCATTGGAAAGTGTCTGTGAAATGTGTTATAATTTATAAGAAAATATACAGTTTCGCTACAAATGAACATTTATATATAACTTTATGTATAACTTAGTTTTCTGATTAGGATAATATCTTATAAAAAACTATATTCTTGGAGATACAGTACTTAAACATCATTTGTAAAGTAGCAAAATAGTCTATGTCTATTTTTATTGTAAGAATCAAAGTAGAGAGTGTTATGCTAATGGAAACTGTAATATTTTATTTTTTAGAATATACTTGGATAAATTAACTTTGAAAGTTAAAGTGAGGTAATGTATGTTTGTATGTTTAAAGGGTTTAGGGAAATTTCGTAAATCCAAAGCTTATGGTTTGGTTGGTTGTTTGACACTATCCACAGTGATTGGCTTAGCTACACCAGGGTTACCAGTTATTGGTGGTGGGGTTGTTTCTGCTGATGTCATTCAAGGCGGTAGTGATATTCACGATGTGGACGTTCATAGTAAATCTGCAGAAGGTGTTGCTATGGCTTATACCACTTATGATAGTGGAACAAGTGGAAAACAAACGGCTTCTGGTAGTGGGGTATTTGTTGCACCAAATGTGATGGTGACAGTGGCGCATAACTACTATGATAAAAACAAAGAGGATAAGTCTGCGGTCTTACGTGGTGGAGAGTCTGCTCGTAGTTATGTTGTGATGAACTCAGAAACAGAGAAGAGTAACAAAGTACCCACATCAGGGGTATTCGAGTCTCTTGAAAAAGACTCTATTCATTTGTATGATGAGAAGAATTTTGGGAAAGACTATAGCAACGATTTAGCAGTAGTTATCACTAAAAAACCTGTCGAAGCTATGACAGGTGGTGAGGACTCTCCAAGAGAATTGAGCGATAAAGAGGTTTCTACGGGTGATAGCATCTCTATGGTCGGCTACCCTAATGACTTTTCAACTCCAAATTTAAGTAAAGAAAATAAAGCTCGATTGAAAGATGGTAAGGCTTATTCAGTCTCAACAACTGTGAGCAGTATCAATAAAGAGAGTGGTGCAGTCACTTATCATTCCTCAGCTTTAGGAGGTTTTTCAGGTGCTCCTTTGTTTAATGATAAGGGAGAGGTAGTCGGTATCCACCAGCACGGAACAAATACTTCAAACGCTCCGGAGAGTGAGCGTATTGGCGGTGGTACTATCTTTACGGAAAAGCACAGAGCTTGGATTCGTTCTATGATTGATAAATATGGTATAAAGGGTTGGTATATAGATGGTGCAAACCGTTACTACTATGATGAAAATCATATAGCTTTAAAAGATGTAGAGTCTGAGATTGACGGTGCTTTGTATAGTTTTGATGAAAAAGGTCGAGCTACTTTAGTAAAAGGTGAAGAAAAAGGTCGTGTTCTACTTCGAGTGGAAGATACTAAAGGAACTCCTTTGATTTCAGATAAGGTTGTTCAGGAAGGTCCTGTTGGAAGTGGTTTGAATTTTCATTTAAGACAAAATCCAGACTTCAAACAGTTAATAGCAACTTCTCCAACAGCTAAAGTGGTATCTTATAACGGAGTGCCAATTAACAAATTAGCAAGTCATACTACTTGGTCTGATGACTATGTCAGTAAGTTAGCTTTAGGAGATACAATTATAAGAGCGGTAGTAGATTCGGTAACTCCTCCATCTACGTCTTCTTCGGATTTTGCAAGAACTGAAGTTGGTAAAGTCGATTTGAGTGGTAAATCGAACTTACCTGTACCTAGTAAAGAGGTATTACAAGCTCCGAATGGTTCAGAGAATTTCTATGCTACAACGCACATTCAAACGCCAGATGGGTCGGGGTCAGGTACTTTAATTGCACCAAATTTGGTGTTAACAGTCGCTCATAATTTCTTAACAGTTAAAGGTTCTGAAGTAATTACTAAATCTGGTCGTACCAATACAGTGTATAAAGCAACTTTGCCGAATGGTAAGTCTGTGAATTTTTCAGATGATGATATTGTTTATTGGAATAAGAAAAATTCAGTATTTGGATTTAAAAATGACTTAGCCTTGGTTCGGTTAAAAGAAGCAGTAAAAGGAGTAACTCCTGTAGAGGTTGTAAAACAATCTTCGAAAGTTGCAGAGGGGGATTCAGTTTCGGTCTATGGTTTTCCAGATAACAAGCTAAGTCCAGTTTTAGATAGCAAAGTAGTAGGAACTACAGACTTCGGTTCTGGAATAGAGGGAATTAGCTATGGAGGTACGAAACCTGGAGCGTCTGGTGGTGGTCTTTATAATGATAAAGGTGCTTTAATTGGAGTTCACCAAAATGGTGTTGTAGGAAGTCGCAGTGGTGGTTTAGTTTTATCAAAAGAGCAGCTGGATTGGGTTCGTTCTTATATTGAGGGTCAACCAAAAGATCCTGTCTATGTGGAAGATAAAGAAGTGGAACCTTCTAAGAAGGATTCGGATAAGAATTTAGCTGGGAAATTAGATCCAAAAAAAGATAGTGGAAAAGAAGATTCAGGTATTTTAGGTACATCTGGTGACTTTGCAGCTCCGACAGTAGAGAATTATGACTTTACAGGCGGAGTTAACGGAGGCGAATCACTTGTTACAGAAGTTCCAGAGTATAGCGGTGTTCTATCCACATTAGGAGACACTCCAGTCCCTATAGTAGATAAACCAGAGTTTAGAGGTGGAGTCAATAGTGCGGATGCTGAGGTCTATCATCTTTCAGACTATACAGGTGGAGTGAACGGAGGAGACTCACTTGTTACAGAAGTTCCAGAGTATAGCGGTGTTCTATCCACATTAGGTGATTTTCCAGCTCCTACAGTAGCTAAGCCAGAGTTTAGAGGTGGGGTCAATGGTGCAGATGTTGAGGTCCATCACCTTCTAGACTTTGCAGGTGGAGTGAATGGAGGTGACACTCTTGTTGCAGAAGTTCCAGAGTACAGAGGCTTTCTATCTGCATTAGGTGATTTTCCAGCTTCTACCATAGCTAAGCCAGAGTTTAGAGGTGGGGTCAATGGTTCAGATGCTGAGATCCATTACCTTCCAGATTTCGCAGGAGGAGTGAACGGAGGTGAATCTCATATACTAGAAATGCCAGAGTATAAGGGTTTATTGGCAATAGTAGAAGAATCGGCCCCAACAGTTGAAAAACAGAACTTCACAGGCGGAGTGCATGTGGTAGCAAGTCCTATGCATGATAACAATAGAGATAGTAAGAATGAAGCAACAATGAAACAAGTTATCACAAGAATTGCTAGTTCACAACGTATTTTCAAAAATGAAGCAGGAAGTGTGCAAATTCAAGCTTCAGAAGAAGTATTGGAAAATGTGATAGGTGTTCAAATTCAAGAAGTTCAAGTTAGTGATCTAAGTTCATTAAACTATAAAGCATTTGATATTCAATTGAAGGATACAGCTGCTAGGACTGTTCAGCCTAATGGAAAAGTTCTAGTTACTTTTGCTATGGATCAGTCTGTTGAGAATGTTTATGCTGTAGATCCAGAAGGAAACCTATACACTATTGAATTCGAACAAAAAGATGGAAAGATTATTTTTGAGATTAGCAATTCTAGTATTTATGCGATGACTTTCCGATTCTCTATCGACAATCCACCATTTAAAAATTCTACAAAAGATAAAAAAGCAGAGGAGATTGCTCCATCATCTAAATTGTTATCTACAAATGAAAACTCTGAATCTAATCGATTAGAGAATAAAGTAAGTAATAATGAACAGTCTAAGTTACCAAATACAGGTGAGACTTCTTCATTACTAACAATCTTATTTGGTTTTGTGGGAACGATCCTTGGAGTAATGATTACTTATAAACGAAAAGATAGTTAATTTGTCTTCAGTTGTTCTTTGAACTTTTATGTTCATATAAAGTAAACCAGTCGCTATGCGAGTGAGCGTCGAAGATTATACTCAAAAAATTCCAAACGCGATACAGTAAAGTTGTTCAAGCTAATTATAAAGCGAAAAGAGAAAAATATGGAACAAAAGGCTCAGGGGTTATCGTTTACACTCTTTATTGAAGGAGAAAGTCTAGTCCTGACTTAATGACATTGGAGAATATATTATTTCTCTTTTTGTTATAGAAGTTGAAAGTACTTTTAAAGAAGATAGAAGTATACAAATATTTCTGAAAATAGAATCTGTTATATATTAATATAGAAAAAGTATATTGTTTTATTGTATAATAAAGAGAAATCTAGATTTTTAGAAAATAAAATAATTACTTTTAGAGAGTCATAGATTAATCAAGAATAAGCAATCGTATTAGTTGAATTGCTTTCCAGTGCTAACTTTTTAACTAATTCAAAAATTTTAAAAAAGCGCTTAGCAAAAGCGTCGGAGGAGTTATATGAATCAGAGTTTTATTAATCGTAAAAACCGATATGGTATTAGAAAATTTACTATCGGAGTTGCTTCTATAGTTATCGGCTCGGTCTTGTCTGGTATTTCACCAGTATTAGCACAAGAAACCACTACTAATATTGATGTAAATAAGGTTGAAACTACTTTAGAAAGTAGAACATCTGTATCAGAACCTATACTAAAAGTAGATTCTGGTAAATTAGCTTCAACAATTGTTCATGGAGTTGAAATTAAAAAGGAAAGTCTGAAAGAAGAAGTGCCAATTAATCAAGGGGGAAATTCTAGAAATTTTCCAGTAGAATCAAATGCAGGAAGAGGAGAAAAACCAGAGAATCTTTCAGGAAAAACTAGAAGTGCAGATGACGTTGTGCTGCCTCCACATGATTACTTTGCTAGAGATTTGAAGAATGTTGAAACAGTGTTTGAAAAAGAAGACCTTGCTACAAATGCTGAAAATGGGCAAAGGGTTGACTTGATAGAAGCGTTAGATAAGTTGAAACATCTTCGAAATGCGACTATTCATATGGAGTTTAAACCAGATGCCAATGCTCCGCAATTCTATAATCTTTTCTCTGTATCAAGTGATAAGAAAAGGAACGAATATTTCAGTATGTTTGTTAATAAAGGTACTGCAATGGTAGAGGCTCGCGGAACTGATGGAAGTCATTTTTACGGAAGTTTCTCAGATGCACCACTTAAAGTAAAACCTGGACAATGGAATTCAGTTACTTTCACGGTGGAAAGACCGAAAGCAGATCAACCAAATGGACAAGTTCGTTTATATGTCAATGGAGTTTTATCTGGAACAAATATAAAATCTGGTCGTTTTATTCAAGATATGCCAGATGTTAATCAGGTTCAGATTGGAACCACTAGAAGAGCAAACCAAACAATGTGGGGATCAAATCTTAGGATTCGTAATCTGACCGTATATGATCGTGCATTAACGTCTGAAGAAGTAGGAAAACGCAGTCAATTATTTAAAGTAGCGGATTTAGAAGTGAAATCATCGGAAAGTGCAAAAATTACAGAGAAGAAGGAAGTTTTTGTAAGTGGTGTAAATGGTGGGTTGAATAAAGATGGAATTAATACTTACCGAATTCCAGCACTGCTAAAAACAGATAAAGGCACATTAATTGCCGGAGCGGATGAAAGACGTTTACAATTCTCAGATTNGGGAGATATTGGTATGGTAGTTCGTCGAAGTCAGGACGGAGGAGAGACGTGGGGAGATAGAATAACAATTTCTAATCTTCGTGATAATCCAGATGCCAAAGACAAAACTGCTCCGTCGCCATTAAATATTGATATGGTTTTGGTTCAAGATCCAACAACCAAACGAATTTTTTCAGTTTATGATATGTTCCCAGAAGGAAAAGCAGTATTCGGTATGCCTGCTAAACCTGAAAAAGCATACGAGCGTATAGGGGATAAAACTTATCAAATTTTATATAAAACAGGCGAAAAAGGATATTATACAATTCGTGAAAATGGTGAAGTTTATAATTCTAAAAATCAAAAAACAGATTATCATGTTGTAGTAAATCCCAAAAAACTAGGATATAGCGACAAAGGTGATTTGTATAAAGGGAAGGATTTAATTGGTAATGTTTACTTTGCACAAAGTACGAAAAATCCTTTTAGAGTTGCAAATACTAGCTATTTATGGATGTCTTATAGTGATGATGATGGTAAAACATGGTCTGCACCGAAAGATATCACACCAGGGATTCGACAAGATTGGATGAAATTCCTTGGAACAGGTCCTGGAACAGGTATTGTATTACGTACAGGTGCGCATAAGGGGCGGATATTAGTACCTGCTTACACCACAAACAATATTTCGCATTTAGGTGGCTCTCAATCTTCTCGTTTGATTTACTCAGATGATCATGGAGTAACTTGGCATGCTGGAGAAGCCCCAAATGATAATCGACATGTTGGAAATAGTGTCATCCACTCGTCTAATATGAATAATAGCGGCGCTCAAAATACAGAATCAACTGTTCTTCAATTAAATAATGGTGATGTCAAACTCTTTATGCGTGGCTTGACTGGAGATCTTCAGGTTGCTACTAGTAAAGATGGTGGAGTGACTTGGGAGAAAACAATAAAACGTTATCCAGAAGTAAAAGATGCCTATGTGCAAATGTCAGCTATTCATACTATGCACGATGGGAAAGAGTATATTATTCTTAGCAATGCTGCTGGACCAGGACGCGAACGAAAAGATGGTCTAGTTCACTTGGCACGTGTTGAGAAAAATGGCGAGTTAACTTGGCTGAAGCATAATCTAATTCAAGGTGGGGAATTTGCATATAATTCATTACAAGACTTAGGTGGCGGAGAATACGGAATTTTATATGAACATAGCGAGAATAGTCAAAATCGCTATACGATTTTTTATAAGAAATTTAATTGGAACTTCTTGAGTAAATAAAAGCTAATTATAGGCATAAGAAAACATATCTGTGTTAGACTTGTCGTTCAAATACAAACGCTAAATTTTAAGTTAGTTAGCAAAAAAATTTCTGGGTGACTTGTAGTTCAAGCATTTTTTATGATAGTTGTTAATCCAATTTTCGATGAATGCGACTTCTTTAGGAGTCGTTTTCTTAGTTTCTTTAGGTAACTATTTATGAATGACCTTATTGTGATTTTCAATAGTTTTATACTCAATTATTTTCAAAAAGCAACCTTATCCATTGTCTGCTGACAGTGGACTTTAAAACGCTTACTTAAGGTCTCGAATGTAGATTTTATAGTTGATTGAAGTTAGAATAGTGCGTCGTGACTGCTAAAACATTTCTAGAAATTAATTTGACTTTCCTAATCGATTTGTTCATATTTTATTTCAATCTACTATATTTTTAGACGTCTCAATTGTCTGAGCGTCTGCCTTCTTGGGATGTTCAGGTCGAGGGGTGACTGTTCTCCAACCATGGCGTTTCAGGAGATAATAGAAACCATCACGTGTGGAAGTGCGACCAATTTCTTTTTGATAGGCTTCAAATAACTGATTGACAGTTACAAATTTCCCAGCCTGAGCAGCTTCTATATGACGTTTTAGAAATGCTTGTTCTTCTTCGTAAGTCATATATTCTCGATGACGTCCACCACGGGTCTCTTGAAGAAGAGCTTCTAAACCAAACTCCTTATATTTTTTCAAATTCCTCCAAACAGTTGTTTTATTGCAACCTAGCAGATCCATGATTTCCTTATAACTCTTTTCTTTTGAGCGAAAATAAATAATCTGTAGACGTTTGTGATATTTGGCATACGATGAATCTCTTAGGAGTTGTTCAATTTTTTGTGTTTCTTCGTTTGTAAGTTTCATAACTACTATTATAAGATGTTTTTTGATTTTAGGCTAGTATTAGTTTATTTGGTTGTTTATATAATATATAAAATTGAAATATAAACAAATTGATTAGGGAATTTTAAAGTAATTTCTAGTAATGATTTAGAAACTATGATGTTCTATTCCAAATTCAATCTACTATACAGATATTTATGTTCTCTGAAACTACTTTCAGAAACAGCTGTTCTATAAAACACTTTTGAAACTGGAATCTATACTACTACAAAGCATTGAAAGCGCTTTAAAAATAGTATATAATTGTCTCATAAGAAAAAAGGAAAAGGAGGAAAAAGGATGCCACAGATTACTAAAGAAGCCTTGATTAATCAAATTAAAGATGGAATCATTGTTTCTTGTCAGGCCCTTCCTCACGAACCGCTTTATACAGAAGCGGGAGGAGTCATCCCCTTGCTGGTCAAAGCGGCTGAGCAAGGTGGAGCAGTCGGTATCCGAGCCAATAGTGTTCGTGATATCAAAGAAATAAAGGAGGTTACAAAACTTCCAATTATCGGGATTATCAAACGAGATTATCCACCTCAAGAACCCTTCATCACTGCTACTATGAAAGAAGTTGATGAACTAGCAGAACTAGATATTGAAGTGATTGCTCTAGACTGTACTAAACGCGAACGCTACGATGGTTTAGAGATTCAGGAGTTTATCCGTCAGGTTAAGGAAAAATATCCTAACCAGCTCTTGATGGCTGATACTAGTACCTTCGAAGAAGGGTTAGCAGCCGTAGAAGCAGGAATTGACTTCGTTGGAACAACCTTATCAGGCTACACATCTTACAGTCCAAAGGTAGACGGTCCAGATTTTGAACTAATCAAGAAGCTCTGTGATGCGGGTGTAGATGTTATCGCTGAAGGGAAAATTCATACACCAGAACAAGCCAAACAAATCCTAGGATATGGAGTACGAGGTATTGTTGTTGGTGGCGCTATTACTAGACCAAAAGAGATTACAGAACGCTTTGTTGCGGGTCTTAAATAACACAATCTCAAAACAGAGGAGAGTGGTGGAAGCGTCGGATAAAATGAAAACGTATACAGATGCAAACTTACTCATTATCCCATATGGATACGCTAATTAAAAAATAGGAGAATACAAATGAAATTTAGAAAACTAGCTTGTACAGTACTTGCGGGTGCTGCAGTTCTTGGTCTTGCAGCTTGTGGAAATTCTGGTGGAAGTAAAGATGCTGCAAAATCTGGTAGCGATAGCGGAAAAACAGAAATTACTTGGTGGGCATTCCCAGTCTTCACTCAAGAAAAAACTAGTGACGGTGTTGGAACTTATGAAAAATCTATCATCGCAGCCTTTGAAAAAGCAAACCCAGATGTTAAAGTGAAATTGGAAACTATCGACTTTAAGTCAGGTCCAGAAAAAATCACTACAGCTATCGAAGCAGGTACAGCGCCAGACGTCCTCTTTGACGCACCAGGACGTATCATCCAATACGGTAAAAATGGGAAATTGGCTGACTTGAACGACCTCTTTACAGACGACTTTGTTAAAGATGTTAACAATGAAAATATTGTAAAAGCAAGTAAAGCTGGCGATAAAGCTTACATGTATCCAATCAGTTCAGCACCATTCTACATGGCTATGAACAAGAAAATGTTGGAAGAAGCTGGAGTTGCGAACCTTGTAAAAGAAGGTTGGACAACAGACGACTTTGAAAAAGTATTGAAAGCACTCAAAGCTAAAGGCTATACACCAGGTTCATTGTTCAGTTCAGGTCAAGGGGGAGACCAAGGAACACGTGCCTTCATTTCAAACCTTTATGGTGCTTCTGTAACTGATAAAGATGTTACTAAGTATACAACTGATGATCCTAAATTCGTTAAAGGTCTTGAAAAAGCAGCTAGCTGGATTAAAGATGGTTTGTTGAACAATGGTTCACAATTTGATGGTGGAGCAGACATCCAAAACTTTGCTAACGGTCAAACATCATACACTACTCTTTGGGCACCAGCTCAAAATGGTATCCAAGCTAAACTATTGGAAGCAAGTAAAGTAGAAGTGGTAGAAGTACCATTCCCATCTGATTCTGGTAAACCAGCTCTTGAATACCTTGTAAACGGATTTGCAGTATTTAACAACAAAGATGACAAGAAAATTGCTGCTTCTAAGAAATTTGTTCAATTCATCGCTGATGATAAAGAATGGGGGCCAAAAGATGTTGTTCGTACAGGAGCATTCCCAGTTCGTACATCATTTGGTAAACTCTATGAAGACAAACGTATGGAAACAATCGGTGCTTGGACTAAGTACTACTCACCATACTACAATACAATTGATGGTTTTGCAGAAATGAGAACTCTATGGTTCCCAATGTTGCAATCAGTTTCAAATGGCGATCAAAAACCAGCTGATGCATTGAAAGCATTTACTGAAAAAGCAAACGAAACTATCAAAAAAGCTACTAAACAATAAACCCTAAACAGATTTTGTAGCCCCTTTTCCCTTTGCACACTTGTGTAAGAAAAGGGGGCTTTTATTTAAAAGGTAAATCATCATTCTCTTAGGAGATTATCAATAAAAAAGAAAAGGAAAGAGAGGTGCCTACAGTGAAAGTTAATAAAATTCGTATGAGAGAAACTATTATTTCTTATGCTTTCCTAGCGCCAGTTTTATTCTTCTTTGTTGTCTTTGTTTTAGCACCAATGATTATGGGCTTCATCACAAGTTTCTTTAACTATTCTATGACTAGTTTCCAATTTGTGGGCTTAGATAACTATATCCGTATGTTTAAAGATCCTGTCTTCACAAAATCTCTGATTAATACAGTTATTTTGGTTATTGGATCAGTTCCTGTGGTTGTTCTCTTCTCGCTCTTTGTAGCGTCACAGACCTACCATCAAAATGCTATCGCTAGATCCTTCTATCGTTTCGTATTCTTCCTTCCAGTTGTTACAGGTAGTGTTGCCGTAACAGTTGTATGGAAATGGATCTATGATCCACTATCAGGTATCTTGAACTTTGTTCTTAAATCAAGTCATATTATTTCTCAAAACATTTCATGGCTTGGTGATAAGCACTGGGCATTGATGGCGATTATGATTATCCTCTTGACAACTTCAGTTGGTCAACCGATCATCCTCTACATCGCTGCTATGGGAAATATCGATAATTCATTGGTTGAAGCAGCCCGCGTCGATGGTGCAACTGAGTTTCAAGTTTTCTGGAAGATTAAATGGCCAAGCCTTCTTCCAACAACTCTCTATATCGCAATCATCACAACAATCAACTCATTCCAATGTTTCGCCTTGATTCAGCTTTTGACATCAGGTGGTCCAAACTACTCTACAAGTACCTTGATGTACTACCTATACGAAAAAGCCTTCCAATTGACAGAGTATGGCTATGCCAACACAATCGGTGTCTTCTTGGCAGTTATGATTGCTATCGTAAGTTTTGTTCAATTTAAAGTACTCGGAAACGACGTAGAATACTAAAGAAAGGAGACAGCTATGCAATCTACAGAAAAAAAACCATTGACAGCCTTTACTGTTATTTCAACAATCATTTTGCTCTTGTTGACTGTGCTGTTCATCTTTCCATTCTACTGGATTTTGACAGGGGCATTCAAATCACAACCTGATACAATCGTTATTCCACCACAATGGTTCCCTAAAATGCCAACCATGGAAAACTTCCAACAACTCATGGTGCAAAACCCTGCTATGCAGTGGATGTGGAACTCAGTATTTATCTCATTGGTAACGATGTTCTTAGTCTGTGCGACTTCATCTCTAGCAGGTTATGTATTGGCTAAAAAACGTTTCTATGGTCAACGTATCCTCTTTGCCATCTTTATTGCTGCCATGGCTCTTCCAAAACAAGTTGTCCTTGTACCATTGGTACGTATCGTCAACTTCATGGGAATCCACGATACTCTCTGGGCAGTTATCTTGCCTTTGATTGGATGGCCATTTGGGGTCTTCCTTATGAAACAATTTAGTGAAAATATTCCAACAGAGTTGCTTGAATCAGCTAAAATCGATGGTTGTGGTGAGATTCGTACTTTCTGGAGCGTAGCTTTCCCAATTGTAAAACCAGGGTTTGCAGCTCTTGCAATCTTTACCTTCATCAATACATGGAACGACTACTTCATGCAGTTGGTAATGTTGACTTCACGTAACAATTTGACTATTTCACTCGGTGTTGCGACCATGCAAGCCGAAATGGCAACCAACTATGGTTTAATCATGGCAGGTGCAGCTCTTGCTGCTGTGCCAATCGTAACAGTCTTCTTAGTCTTCCAAAAATCCTTCACACAAGGTATTACTATGGGAGCTGTTAAAGGATAAGAAACGATTTCTTTTACAGTACAAATTTGCTATTGCTAGCATGATCTAAAAACCTCCGACAGTGAATGACACTGTTGGAGGTGTTAGTTTTAATCGCTTAATGACGATTTTTAAAGGAGAAAATAATGATTTTTGACGATTTGAAAAATATTAGCTTTTATAAAGGAATTCATCCAAATCTTGACAAGGCAATTGATTATCTTTATGAACATCGTAAAGATTCATTTGAGTTAGGAAAATATGATATTGATGGGGATAAGGTCTTTCTAGTTGTTCAAGAAAATGTCCTAAATAAAGCTGAAAATGATCAGTTTGAACATCACAAGAACTATGCAGACTTGCATTTGTTGGTAGAGGGACATGAATATTCTAGCTGCGGTTCACGTATCAAAGATGAAGCAGTTGCTTTTGATGAAGCAAGTGACATTGGTTTTGTCCATTGTCATGAACAGTATCCACTTTTACTAGGTTATCACAATTTTGCAATTTTCTTCCCAGGTGAACCACATCAACCAAATGGTTATGCAGGTATGGAAGACAAAGTTCGCAAGTATTTGTTTAAAATTTTAATTGATTAGAATGGTAGATTGAGATAGCTGATGGCTATCTTATTAAGCACTTTTGTAAATTGAGTTTAAGAGTTGAATCTTATCAACTGATAAATCGGAATGATTTAGATAGGATAGAAATGAAATGATAGGGGGAGTAAAAGATGTCACAAAAAGGAAGAAGTCTCATCAAGGCTGCATTTGATACAGATAATTTTCTAATGCGAATTAGTGAGAAGGTTTTAGATATTGTAACAGTCAATCTTCTCTTTGTAGTAACTTGTTTACCAGTTGTAACGATTGGGGTAGCCAAAATTAGTCTCTATCAGACAATGTTTGAAATCAAGCAAAGTAGACGTGTTCCAGTTTTTAGAACCTATCTAAGAGTTTTTAGACAAAATCTGAAACTAGGTTTTCAGTTGGGGATGTTGGAGTTAGGAATTGTATTTCTTGCTCTTTCAGATCTCTATCTTTTCTGGGGTCAAACAGCTCTGCCCTTCCAATTGGTGAAAGCCATTTGTTTAGGGATTCTGATTTTCCTTACTATTGTGATGTTGGCTAGTTACCCGATTGCGGCACGTTATGACCTATCTTGGAAAGAAATTCTTCAAAAAGGACTGATGTTGGCTAGTTTTAACGCTCCTTGGTTTATCTTGATGATCGTAATTATCTTTTTGATTTTGATGATTCTATATCTATCAGCCTTTACCCTTCTATTGGGAGGATCAGCTTTTATTCTCTTTGGTTTTGGACTTCTTGCTTTTTTACAAGTAGGAGTGATGGAAAAGCTATTTGCTAAGTATGAATAAGGGTTGCAATTATTTCTGAAACTACTTTCAAACGCCCCAAACGCTATTCTATAAGCAAGAAACTAAAATCTAAGTGTCTACAAGATATTGAAAGCCTTTTCGGTAAAGTGTATACTAAAGAAGTAAAGAAAGAATCTGCTTTAGCAGAAAATAAAAATAATAGGAGAAAATCTATGTCAGATTTGAAAAAATACGAAGGTGTCATTCCAGCCTTCTACGCATGTTATGATGAACAAGGAGAAGTAAGTCCAGAACGTACACGTGCCTTGGTTCAATACTTCATTGATAAAGGTGTTCAAGGTCTCTATGTCAATGGTTCTTCTGGTGAATGTATCTACCAAAGCGTTGAAGACCGCAAGTTAATCTTGGAAGAAGTCATGGCAGTTGCCAAAGGTAAATTAACTATTATTGCCCATGTTGCTTGCAATAATACTAAAGATAGTATGGAACTTGCTCGCCACGCTGAAAGCTTGGGAGTAGATGCCATTGCAACAATTCCACCAATTTACTTCCGCTTGCCAGAATACTCAGTTGCCAAATACTGGAACGATATTAGTTCTGCAGCTCCAAATACAGACTATGTTATCTACAACATTCCTCAATTGGCAGGTGTTGCTTTGACTCCAAGTCTCTATACTGAAATGTTGAAAAATCCACGTGTTATCGGTGTGAAGAACTCTTCTATGCCAGTTCAAGATATCCAAACATTTGTGAGCCTTGGTGGAGAAGACCATATCGTCTTTAATGGTCCAGATGAGCAGTTCCTAGGAGGACGCCTCATGGGTGCTAAGGCTGGTATCGGTGGTACTTACGGTGCTATGCCAGAACTCTTCTTGAAACTTAACCAATTGATTGCGGATAAAGATTTAGAAACAGCGCGTGAATTGCAGTATGCTATTAACGCAATCATCGGTAAATTGACTGCCGCACATGGAAATATGTATGGAGTTATTAAAGAAGTCTTGAAGATCAATGAAGGACTTAATATTGGATCTGTTCGTTCACCTTTGACACCAGTGACTGAAGAAGATCGTCCAGTTGTGGAAGCAGCTGCAGCCTTGATTCGTGAAACTAAGGAGCGCTTCCTATAATTCATAAGGAGGTATTTATGACTAACTACATTGCAATTGATATCGGTGGAACTAACATCAAGTATGGTTTGGTTGATCAAGAGGGGCAACTTCTTGAATCGCATGAGATACCGACAGAGGCACATAAGGGTGGCCCCCATATTTTAGAGAAAACCAAACAGATTGTAGCTAGTTATCTTGAAAAAGATTCTGTAGCAGGTGTTGCCATTTCTTCGGCAGGTATGGTGGATCCTGACAAGGGTGAGATTTTCTATGCAGGCCCACAGATTCCAAATTATGCAGGTACACAGTTCAAGAAGGAAATCGAGACTAGCTTTGATATTCCTTGTGAAATTGAAAATGATGTCAACTGTGCAGGCCTTGCAGAAGCAGTTTCGGGATCTGGTAAGGGAGCAAGTGTGACCCTTTGCTTAACCATTGGGACAGGTATTGGTGGTTGTTTAATTATTGACGGTCAAGTCTTCCATGGTTTTAGTAATTCTGCCTGTGAGGTTGGCTATCTACACATGCAAGATGGAGCCTTCCAAGATTTAGCTTCGACCACAGCTTTGGTTCGTTATGTAGCAGAAGCGCATGGTGATCCAGTTGATCAGTGGAATGGTCGTAGAATCTTTAAAGAAGCTACTGAAGGGAACAAACTCTGCATGGATGGTATCGACCGCATGGTTGACTATCTAGGAAAAGGTCTAGCTAATATTTGTTATGTGACCAATCCAGAAGTAGTTATTCTAGGTGGTGGTATCATGGGACAAGAAGCTATTCTCAAGCCTAAAATTCGAAAAGCTTTGAAAGATGCTTTGGTACCAAGTCTGGCTGATAAGACGAGATTAGAATTTGCCCATCATCAGAATACAGCAGGTATGCTCGGTGCATATTATCATTTCAAGACAAAACAATCCTAGTTTGGCAATGCCAAACTAGGATTTTCTAATCAAATTCCCTTGACTTTCTTTATAATTGTGAGATAATAAAGAAAATATATAAAGGAATTATATAAAATGGCTATAGCGAATTCAAGTAAAATAGTAACCTTCCAAGCTAATAGAGAATTGGTAAACGATGCTATGGAAGTGTTAAAAGAACAAAATCTCTCTCTTTCATCAGCACTCAGATTATTTTTAAGGAATGTTGTCGTAACAAATGGAGTAGATTTACTTAGTGAAGAGGAATTAGAGAAGGAGTATTTGTTTAGACAATTACAAGCAGAAGTTCAAGAAAGTTATGCTAAGATTGAGGCTGGAAATTACTTGACAGATGAGGATGTCGTGACACGCTATGGATTATAAAAAATATAGGATTTTGTATTCTCCTAGAGTGATTGATAGTCTGGATAAAATATATCAGTATATAGCAGAGGAAATTGGTTCTGTAGAGGCTGCGAGACGAAAAGTAGCGAATATTAGAAAAGATATTAATCGGCTGGAAATTTTTCCCCAAGCTGGATTTGATGCCGATGAAAAATTTGGTAAGAGATTAGATCCTCACTATCAAACGAGAGGATTGACCTTGAGTAAGGATTACATCGTATTATATACAATTGTTGAGGATACCGTCAGGCTTGCTTATTTACTCCCTTCAAAAAGTGATTACATGAAATTATTTAAGACTGAGTCAAGATATGATTGACTCCGGATCTAGATGAGTTATGTTTAGTGACGAATAAAAATCCTAGTTTGGCAATGCCAAACTAGGATTTTCTAGCTCTTCTTTGTCTTCGATAGCCATTAAGTTTTTTATTCTCCCAGTAGCTATTGAAAATTTTTTCTTTGTTTTCTCGATTGATTTCTAAAAAGTAAGCATAAATTAAATCAATCCAAAAAAGCATTGGAAGTTGAGAGGAGATACGCTGAATATAGGATGATTGATTGTGACTAGCAACCAGTACAGTTTCAGTATACAATTGGTTTTCTTTGTTTGGTACGCTGGTAAAGAGGACTGTTTTTGCCCCCATTTCTTTAGCATCTAACAAGCTGTCCAGAATAGATTGAGTAGATCCAGATAGTGAAAAGCCTAGAACCAAGCAATTGTCATCCATGATACTAGTAGTCCAAGCAAAGCCATCTTGATCGGTTATAGCTTCACAGACAACCCCTAAACGCATAAAGCGTAATTTCATCTCACGAGCGACAAGGCCAGAGCTTCCAGTGCCAAAAAAATAGACTCTTTCAGCATCTTCTATCATATTAGCTATTCGTTCTATTTGATTTTCATTAATTAATTCCTGAGTTTGCTCTCTCATATTGCTATAGCTTCTGAGAACGCTTTGGATAAGAGGATTATGGGTCGATAACTGAAGATTTTGGTTATCGATTTGATGTTGGTATTGGAAAATAAATTCTCTATAGCCAGTAAAACCACACTTTTTAGCAAAACGGGTTAGGGCAGCTTGGGAAATATGTAGTTTTTGAGCTACGTTTTGTGATGATAAATCATCCTGTATCGTATTGACCTGTAAGAAATAGCGAGCAATTTCTTGCTCTAATTCAGTTAATTCATCAAAGTGGAGATCAATAATAGAGGGAATATCTTGATTGTTCATGGGCTTCCTTTGTATGATTTATATTAAATTAAAAGTCAAAAATTCTATTGGTTGATATTATTATACCATATAAAATAATGATAATTAAATAAAAAAGAAAAGCTCTTTTAAAAATCAAATAAAGTACTCCCATTTTCCATAATTTTCTTCTCAATTTGTGGTACAATGAAGAATGAGATTTTAAATAGAAATGAGACTGACTTGTATGAGAAAATTTGACAGCCATTCGATTCCGATTCGGCTTAATTTATTGTTTTTAATTGTTATTTTGCTCTTTATGACCATCATTGGTCGCCTGCTTTACATGCAGGTTTTGAACAAAGATTTTTATGAGACAAAACTGGCATCGGCAAGTAAAACAAAGGTGACAACTAGTTCGGCTCGTGGACAAATCTACGATGCAACAGGGAAACCTCTCGTCGAAAACACTATCAAGCAAGTTGTATCTTTTACAAGGAACAACAAAATGACGGCTGCAGATTTGAAAGAAACAGCCAAAAAGTTGCTAGTCTATGTGGGAGTTTCTTCTCCAACATTGACTGACCGACAGTTGGCAGACTACTATCTAGCAGATCAAGACGTCTATAAGAAAGCAGTGGAAAGTTTACCACGTGAGAAACGACTAGATTCTGATGGGAATCAATTATCTGAATCCGAACTTTACAATAACACTGTTGAAAGTATCGATCCAAGTCAATTGACCTACTCGGACGACGAAAAGAAAGAAATTTACCTCTTTAGCCAACTCAATGCAGTAGAAAATTTTGCGACAGGAACCGTTGCGACAGATTCCTTGACAGATACACAGATTGCCTTGATTGCTTCGGCTTCTAAGAATTTACCTGGTATCAGTATTTCAACTTCCTGGGATCGAAAGGTTCTAGAAACTTCGCTTTCTTCTATAGTAGGAAGTGTTTCCAGTGAAAAAGCTGGTCTCCCAGCCGAAGAAGCAGATTCCTATCTTAAAAAAGGTTATTCTTTAAATGACCGTGTTGGGACTTCTTATCTAGAAAAACAATATGAGGAAACCCTGCAAGGAAAACGCTCGGTAAAAGAAATCCATCTAGACAAGTATGGCAACATGGAGAGTGTCGAAAATATCGAAGATGGTACCAAAGGGAACAATATTAAACTAACCATTGATTTGGCCTTTCAAGATAGCGTGGACAATCTTCTTAAGAGTTATTTCAATTCTGAGTTAGGAAATGGAGGAGCCAGATATTCTGAAGGTGTTTATGCAGTTGCTTTGAACCCAAAAACAGGTGCAGTTTTCTCTATGTCAGGGCTTAAACATGATCTGAAAACGGGAGAGCTAACGCCTGATTCCTTGGGAACGGTGACCAATGTCTTTGTTCCAGGTTCGGTTGTCAAGGCTGCAACTATCAGTTCTGGTTGGGAGAATGGAGTCTTATCAGGTAATCAGACCTTGACAGACCAACCGATTGTCTTCCAAGGTTCAGCTCCGATTAATTCTTGGTACACTCAGGCTTACGGTTCATTCCCGATTACAGCTGTGGAAGCCTTGGAGTATTCTTCTAATGCCTATATGGTTCAAACCGCTTTGGGCATTATGGGTCAGACCTATCAACCCAATATGTTTGTTTTAACTAACAATTTAGAATCCGCTATGGGGAAACTTCGTTCGACATTTGCTGAATATGGTCTTGGAGCCTCAACAGGCATTGACCTTCCAAATGAGTCAACTGGTTTTATACCAAAAGAGTATAATTTCGCTAATTACATTACCAATGCATTTGGTCAGTTTGATAACTACACCCCAATGCAATTGGCCCAGTACGTTGGAACTATTGCCAACAACGGTGTTCGGATTGCACCTCACATTGTCGAGGGGATTTATGGAAATAATGAACAAGGTGGTTTAGGGAACTTAATCCAATCTGTTGAAACCAAGGAAATGAATAAAATTAATATTTCTGAGTCTGATGTTTCCATCCTCCAACAAGGATTTTATCAAGTGTCACATGGTGGTAGTGCTTTGACAACCGGTCGTGCCTTTTCAAATGGCGCAGCGGTATCCATTAGTGGAAAAACAGGTACTGCCGAAAGTTATGTTGAGGGTGGTCAAAAAGCTAACAATACTAATGCTGTGGCCTATGCACCATCAGATAATCCTCAAATCGCTGTAGCTGTTGTCTTCCCTCATAACACCAACCTTACAAATGGTGTCGGACCTTCCATTGCGCGCGATATTATCAACCTCTATAACCAACATCATCCAATGAATTAGAAAGGAACTTATGCTTTATCCAACACCTATTGCTAAGCTAATTGATAGTTATTCCAAGTTACCGGGTATCGGGATTAAGACGGCTACCCGTCTGGCCTTCTATACTATTGGAATGTCTGATGACGATGTCAATGAATTTGCTAAAAATCTCCTTTCTGCTAAGAGAGAGCTGACCTACTGTTCCATCTGCGGTCGCCTGACTGATGACGATCCTTGCTCTATCTGTACCGATCCGACTCGTGACCAGACAACGATTTTAGTTCTCGAAGATAGTCGCGATGTGGCAGCCATGGAGAATATCCAAGAATACCATGGACTCTATCATGTCTTACATGGTCTTATTTCTCCCATGAATGGTATCAGTCCAGATGATATCAATCTCAAGAGCCTTATGACTCGTCTTATGGATAGTGAAGTTTCAGAAGTGATTGTGGCGACCAATGCTACAGCAGATGGGGAAGCGACATCCATGTATCTTTCACGTTTGCTCAAGCCAGCTGGTATCAAGGTTACGCGTCTAGCACGAGGTCTCGCTGTCGGAGCGGATATTGAGTATGCGGATGAAGTTACACTCTTACGAGCCATTGAAAATCGAACAGAGTTGTAAGTCTAGACAAATTAATACACTCAATTCATTTATACAAAAATCACGGAGACCGACAGTTGTTTTATCGGTCTCTTTTTAGATTTATTGAAGACCAGTATCAGGTTCAAGTTTCAAAAAAGAAGCAAATATGATATACTAAAGAACGAGTATTCTATTAGAATTGGAACAAATAATATGAAACAAACGATTATTCTTTTATACGGTGGACGTAGTGCAGAGCGTGAAGTCTCTGTTCTTTCAGCTGAAAGTGTCATGCGTGCGGTCAACTACGACCGTTTCACAGTCAAGACTTTCTTCATCAGCCAGTCAGGTGACTTTATTAAAACGCAAGAATTTAGCCAGACTCCAGGTCAAGAGGACCGTCTCATGACCAATGAAACCATTGATTGGGATAAGAAAGTTGCACCAAGTGCTATATACGAAGAGGGAGCAGTGGTCTTTCCAGTCCTCCACGGTCCGATGGGAGAAGATGGCTCAGTTCAAGGATTCTTGGAAGTTTTGAAAATGCCTTATGTTGGTTGTAACATATTGTCATCTAGTCTTGCCATGGATAAAATCACCACTAAGCGTGTCTTAGAATCTGTCGGGATTGCCCAAGTTCCTTATGTGGCCATTGTCGAAGGTGATGATATGACTGCTAAAATTGCTGAAGTTGAAGAAAAATTGACTTATCCAGTCTTCACTAAGCCGTCAAACATGGGTTCTAGTGTCGGTATTTCTAAATCTGAAAATCAAGAAGAACTCCGCCAAGCTTTGGAACTTGCCTTCCGATATGACAGCCGTGTCTTGGTTGAGCAAGGAGTGAATGCCCGTGAAATCGAGGTTGGTCTCTTGGGTAACTACGATGTTAAGAGCACGCTGCCAGGAGAAGTTGTCAAGGATGTTGCCTTTTACGACTATGACGCCAAGTATATTGACAACAAGATTACCATGGATATCCCAGCTAAAATCAGTGATGATGTGGTAGCTGTCATGCGTCAGAATGCAGAAACAGCCTTCCGTGCTATTGGTGGCCTCGGTCTCTCTCGTTGCGATTTCTTCTATACAGACAAGGGAGAGGTTTTCCTAAACGAGCTTAATACCATGCCAGGTTTCACCCAGTGGTCTATGTATCCACTACTTTGGGACAATATGGGAATCAGCTACCCAGACTTAATCGAGCGTTTGGTTGACCTTGCTAAGGAAAGTTTTGACAAGCGCGAAGCGCATTTGCTATAAAAATGAAAGAGAGGGTAGAAGCCAGAACCATCACTGTCAGGTGATTAGAGTTCTCGGACTTCGACCCTTTTTAAAGGAGTAGAAATGAAATTAACAATCCATGAAGTTGCCCAAGCTGTTGGAGCTAAAAATGATGTTAGTCTTTTTGCGGACGCGCAGTTAGAAATGCCTGAGTTTGACAGTCGTTTGATTGGGGCTGGAGATTTATTTGTGCCCCTCAAAGGTGCGCGTGACGGTCATGACTTTATTGAAACAGCCTTTGAAAATGGTGCAGCAGTAACCCTGTCTGAGAAAGAGGTTGCAAATCATCCTTATATTTTAGTAGATGATGTTTTGACTGCCTTTCAACAACTAGCTGCCTACTATCTTGAAAAAATGGATGTTGATGTCTTTGCAGTTACGGGTTCAAATGGCAAGACGACGACCAAGGATATGTTGGCACACTTGCTATCGACAACCTACAAGACCTACAAAACACAAGGAAACTACAATAACGAGATCGGCCTTCCTTACACAGTTCTCCATATGCCTGAAGGAACAGAAAAGTTAGTCTTGGAGATGGGGCAGGATCACTTGGGAGATATTCATCTCTTGTCTGAGTTGGCTCACCCAAAAACAGCCATCGTGACCTTGGTTGGAGAAGCCCATTTGGCCTTTTTCAAAGACCGTTCGGAAATCGCTAAAGGAAAAATGCAAATTGCAGATGGTATGGCATCGGGTTCTTTGCTTTTGGCACCAGCTGACTCGATTGTAGAGGCCTACTTGCCAGCTGATAAAAAGGTAGTTCGTTTTGGGCAAGGAGCAGAGCTGGAAATCACAGACTTGGTTGAGCGCAAGGACAGTCTGACCTTTAAGGCTAATTTCTTGGAACAAGCCCTTGATTTACCAGTGACTGGTAAGTACAATGCCACCAATGCTATGATAGCATCCTATGTTGCCCTGCAAGAAGGAGTGACTGAGGAGCAGATTCATAATGCCTTCCAAAATCTTGAATTGACGCGTAACCGTACCGAATGGAAGAAAGCAGCCAATGGAGCAGATATCTTATCAGATGTGTATAATGCCAATCCAACTGCTATGAAGCTGATTTTGGAGACTTTCTCTGCCATTCCAGCCAATGAAGGGGGCAAAAAAATTGCTGTTCTAGCAGACATGAAGGAACTTGGTGACCAGTCCGTTCAGCTCCATAACCAGATGATTTTGAGTCTCTCGCCAGATGTGCTTGATACTGTTATTTTTTATGGAGAAGATATCGCAGAATTGGCCCAACTTGCCAGTCAAATGTTCCCAATCGGACATGTTTTCTACTTCAAGAAAACAGAAGACCAAGACCAATTTGAAGACCTAGTTAAGCAGGTCAAGGAAAGCCTTGGGGTTAATGATCAAATCTTGCTCAAAGGCTCTAACTCTATGAACCTAGCCAAGTTGGTAGAAAGTTTAGAACATGAAGACAAGTGATTTTGTCAAGTATTTGCAAAGAATGATTGCCATTACAGATACTGGACTAACCTTTACAAAAGATCCTTTTGATCGTGAGCGCTACGAAGACTTGCGGGTCCTTTTATCTGAAATGCTGGATCAAGCATCAGACTTAGATGCAGAAGAAGTAGCAGAAGTCTTGAAGCCAACTTCTGCTTATGCGACTCCTTTAATGGATGTTCGTGCTTGGATTGTTGAGGACGAAAAAATTTGTCTGGTTAGGGGGCAAGGAGAGGATAGTTGGGCTTTGCCAGGTGGCTTTGGAGAGGTCGGCTATTCTCCAACCGAAAATATTCTCAAGGAAATTGAAGAAGAAACTGGCTTTGAAGCCAAAGTAGAAAGACTGCTGGCTGTTTTTGATACCAATCGTTTCCAACTACAGAGTAAACAATATGCAAAGTTTGTTTTTGAATGTAAGTTTCTTGATGGACAATTCCAAGAAAATCAAGAAATTGCAGACCTTCAATTTTTTGCCATTGACCAACTGCCAGCCTTATCTGAAAAACGCATTACCAAGGAGCAAATAGAGATTCTTTGGCAGGTTTATCAAGGTCAGAGGGAGCAATATCTTGACTAAGAAGATGATTATCGTATTTCTAAATCCATTTTTGACAAATAGCATGGTATAATAATATGCAGGAAAATTTTGAATTATGAGGAAGACTAGATGAATTTATGGGATATTTTCTTTACGACTCAGGCAACAGAGCCACCTAAGTTTGATCTTTTTTGGTATGTTAGCCTATTTACGCTTTTAGCCTTAACCTTTTATACAGCCTATCGCTATCGTGAAAAGAAGGTTTACCAACGATTTTTCCAAATCTTGCAAGCTGTTCAGTTGATCCTACTTTATGGCTGGTATTGGGTCAATCATATGCCACTATCAGAAAGCTTACCCTTTTACCATTGCCGTATGGCCATGTTTGTGGTACTTTTGCTTCCTGGCAAGTCCAAATATCGGCAGTATTTTGCATTGTTGGGGACATTTGGGACATTAGCAGCCTTTGTTTACCCAGTGCCAGATGCCTATCCATTCCCCCATATTGCCATTTTATCCTTTATCTTTGGGCACTTAGCTCTCTTGGGGAACTCACTCGTTTATCTCTTGAGACAGTATGATGCAAAAATGCTAGATGTGAAGGGAATTTTTCTCATGACCTTTGCCCTAAATGCCTTGATTTTTGTGGTCAATTTGGTAACAGGTGGAGATTACGGATTCTTGACAAAACCGCCATTGGTTGGGGATCATGGCTTAGTAGCTAATTATTTGATCGTGTCAGTAGCCTTGTCTGCCGCGATTACCTTGACCAAGAAAATCTTGGAACTATTTTTAGAGCAAGAAGCAGAAAAAATGATTGCAAAGAAAGCTTAGAAATGAGCTTTCTTTTTTCATAAATCTGATTTTTTATAATTTGTTTGGAAAATAAAAAGCTGATGAGCAAAAGTGAAAAAATAGCAAGTAAATTTAGGAAAAAACTAAGCACGATTGGATTTTTTGTGTTATAATATTCTGTGAATAGCTATGCCCTATTTTAGCTATATTGAATAGAAGTTAGAAACTTGGAAGATAGAGAGGATGCGATGTAATGGCTAGAGATGGTTTTTTTACAGGCTTAGATATTGGAACCAATTCGATTAAGGTATTGGTTGCTGAGCTTAGAAATGGTGAACTAAACGTAATTGGTGTAAGTAATGCCAAGAGTAAAGGTGTAAAAGATGGGATTATCGTTGATATTGAAGCAGCAGCAACTGCTATTAAGTCGGCTATTTCCCAGGCAGAGGAAAAAGCAGGCATTTCAATCAAATCAGTGAATGTTGGTTTGCCTGGAAATCTTTTGCAAGTAGAACCAACTCAAGGAATGATTCCAGTGACATCTGATACAAAAGAAATTACAGATCAAGATGTCGAAAATGTTGTCAAATCAGCCTTGACAAAGAGTATGACACCGGATCGTGAAGTCATTACTTTTATTCCAGAAGAATTTATCGTAGATGGATTCCAAGGTATTCGTGACCCGCGTGGAATGATGGGGGTGCGTCTTGAAATGCGTGGTTTGCTTTACACAGGTCCACGTACTATTCTTCACAATTTACGCAAGACAGTTGAGCGCTCAGGTGTACAAGTTGAAAATATTATTATTTCACCATTGGCTTTGGTTCGTTCAGTCTTGAACGAAGGCGAGCGTGAATTTGGAGCTACTGTGATTGATATGGGAGCAGGTCAAACAACTGTTGCTACAATCCGTAACCAAGAACTTCAGTTTACAAATATTCTTCAAGAAGGTGGAGATTATGTCACAAAAGATATCTCTAAAGTCTTGAAGACTTCACAAAAACTAGCTGAAGGATTGAAGTTGAACTATGGAGAAGCCTACCCTTCGCTTGCAAGCAATGAAACCTTCCAAGTTGAAGTGATTGGTGAAGTAGAGCCTGTAGAAGTTACAGAAAGCTATCTAGCAGAGATTATTTCAGCTCGCATTAAACACATTTTTGAACAAATTAAACAAGAGTTGGAAAGAAGACATTTGTTGGATCTTCCAGGTGGGATTGTTTTGATTGGTGGGAATGCTATTTTACCAGGTATTGTAGAACTTGCACAGGAAGTCTTTGGTGTTGGTGTCAAACTTTACGTTCCAAATCAAGTTGGAATCCGTAACCCTGCCTTTGCTCATGTGATTAGCTTGTCTGAATTTGCTGGTCAATTGACTGAGGTGCATTTGTTAGCACAACGAGCAGTCAAGGGTGAAGATACTTTGCGTCACCAACCAATCAATTTTGGTGGGATGATTCAACGTGTCACCCAGGTGTCACAGCCTACCCCGATTCAATCAGCTTCAAATACAGAGGTGGAACCATCAGCTTCTACTAACGTAGTTGCTCCGAAAGAGGATAAATTATCTTCTCAAAATAAACCAAAAATCGCAGATCGCTTCCGTGGCTTAATCGGAAGCATGTTTGATGAATAAAAGAGGAAAAATAAACTATGACATTTTCATTTGATACAGCGGCTGCTCAAGGTGCAGTTATTAAAGTAATCGGTGTTGGTGGAGGTGGCGGCAACGCCATTAACCGCATGGTTGACGAAGGTGTTACGGGCGTAGAATTTATCGCAGCAAACACAGATGTACAAGCTTTGAGTAGTACAAAAGCTGAGACTGTAATTCAGTTGGGTCCTAAATTGACTCGTGGTTTGGGTGCTGGAGGTCAACCTGAAGTTGGTCGAAAAGCTGCTGAAGAGAGCGAAGAAACATTAACAGCTGCTATCAGCGGAGCGGATATGGTCTTCATTACTGCGGGTATGGGTGGTGGATCAGGTACTGGTGCAGCTCCTGTTATTGCTCGTATTGCTAAAGATTTAGGTGCTCTTACAGTTGGTGTTGTGACACGTCCTTTCGGTTTTGAAGGAAGCAAACGTGGTCAATTTGCTGTTGAAGGAATCAACCAACTTCGTGAACATGTAGATACCCTATTGATTATTTCAAACAACAACTTGCTTGAAATTGTTGATAAGAAAACTCCACTTCTTGAAGCTCTTAGCGAAGCAGATAACGTACTTCGCCAAGGTGTTCAAGGGATTACAGATTTGATTACAAACCCTGGTTTGATTAACCTTGACTTTGCCGATGTGAAAACAGTTATGGCAAATAAAGGGAATGCTTTAATGGGTATCGGTATCGGTAGTGGAGAAGAACGTGTGGTAGAAGCAGCTCGTAAGGCAATCTACTCACCACTTCTTGAAACAACTATTGACGGTGCTGAAGATGTTATCGTCAACGTTACTGGTGGACTTGACTTAACTTTGATTGAAGCAGAAGAAGCATCAGAAATCGTTAACCAAGCAGCTGGTCAAGGAGTGAACATCTGGCTCGGAACATCTATCGATGAAAGCATGCGTGATGAAATTCGCGTAACAGTTGTTGCAACAGGTGTTCGTCAAGATCGTGTTGAAAAAGTTGTTGGACATGCACCAAAACAAGTTGTTCGTCATGAACAAGTGAGTCTAAGTCATACACGTAACTATGACCGTCACTATGACATGGCTGAAACTGCAGAAATTCCAAGTCCAGCACCTCGCCGTACAGAAACTTCTAAAACATCAGCATTTGGTGATTGGGATTTGCGTCGTGAGACGATTGTTCGTCCAACTGATTCAGTTGTATCGCCAGTTGAACGTTTCGAAGCACCATCTTTAGAAGAGGATGAATTAGAAACTCCTCCATTTTTCAAAAATCGTTAAGTAAATGAATTTGAAAGAAAATACAGAACGTGTTTTTCAACAAATAAAGGATGCAAGTCAGCAGGCAGGAAGAGAAGATAATTCTGTTTCAGTTGTTGCTGTTACAAAATATGTAGACGTACCAACAGCGGAGGCTTTGCTTCCGCTAGGTGTGCATCATATTGGTGAAAATCGTGTAGATAAGTTCCTTGAGAAATATCAAGCTTTAAAAGACCAAGATATTAGTTGGCATTTGATTGGCACTTTGCAAAGACGTAAGGTTAAGGATGTTATTCAATATGTTGATTATTTCCATGCTTTGGATTCATTAAAGCTAGCAGAGGAAATTCAAAAGAGAAGTGACCGTGTTGTTAAGTGTTTCTTACAAGTGAATATCTCAAGGGAAGAGAGCAAACATGGTTTTTCAAAGGAAGAACTATTGGAACTCTTGCCAGAGTTGGCAACCTTAGATAGAATTGAATATGTAGGCTTGATGACAATGGCTCCTTTTGAAGCTAGTAGTGATGAGTTGAAAGAGATTTTTAAAGCTACACAGGATTTGCAACTAGAAATTAGAGAAAAACAAATTCCCAATATGCCAATGATGGACTTGAGTATGGGGATGAGTCGTGACTACAAGGAAGCGATTGAATTTGGCTCAACATTTGTCAGAATTGGCACAGCATTTTTTAAATAGGAAAGAAAGATGTCTTTAAAAGATAGATTTGATAGATTTATAGATTATTTTACAGAAGATGGAGAAGATGTTGCTACTACTTATCAGCCTAAAGCTGAGGAACCGATTGTGGCTCCAGTTCCTTCTGTAAAAGAGTTGCCTCAACAAGTTGCGACCACACCATCTAAAGAAAAAAACATTACTCGTCTTCATGCCCGTCAACAAGAGTTGGCTATGCAAAGTCAACGTTCTACTGATAAGGTGACAATTGATGTTCGTTATCCACGTAAATACGAAGATGCTACAGCTATTGTTGATTTATTAGCTGGTAACGAAAGTATTTTGATTGATTTCCAATATATGACAGAAGTTCAAGCTCGTCGTTGTTTGGACTATCTGGATGGGGCACGTCATGTTTTAGCTGGTAACATGAAAAAGGTAGCATCTACTATGTACCTACTGACGCCAGTTGATGTTGTCGTCAATATTGAAGATATCAAAATTCCAGATGAATCACAAAATGGTGAATTTGGTTTTGATATGAAACGTACGAGAGTGAAATAATGCTCTTTCTCATTCGTTTTATTCAAAATGCAGTGGATATCTATTCACTGATTTTAGTCGTTTTTGCTCTGATGTCTTGGTTCCCCAATGCTTATGAATCGCGTCTCGGTCGCTTGATTATTAGCTTAGTGAAACCGATAATAGCTCCTTTACAACGTTTACCCCTTCAGATTGCAGGACTTGACTTGTCTGTCTGGATTGCGGTTTTATTAGTGCATTTTTTAGGGAACCAATTGATTCGACTTTTAGTGATGTTTCTATGAACAAGATGATCTATCAGCACTTTTCTAAGAATGATTCGTCTTTTATTGATAAGGGAGCAGAATGGATAAAAAAGGTAGAAGACTCTTATTCTCCGTTTTTAACACCTTTTGTAAATCCTCATCAGGAAAAGATTTTAAAAGTTCTAGCATCAACGAACGACATCTCCTACATGAGCAGTCGGCAGTTTCTTGAAACTGAATACGTGCGGATACTCCTGTATCCTGATTATTTTGAACCCAAATTCTCTGATTTTGAACTATCCTTGCAAGAAATAGTTTATTCTAATAAGTTTGAACGTTTAACGCATGCAAAAATATTAGGGACTGTTTTAAATCAGTTGGGAATTGATGGGAAGCTGTTTGGTGATATCTTAGTCAATGAAGAGAGAGCACAGATTATCATTAATCGACAGTTTACTCTCCTTTTCCAAGACGGCATTACGAAAATTGCCCGTCTACCTGTTCGTCTAGAAGAACGGGATTTTACTGAGAAAATTGCTACAGTAGAAGATTATCAAGAATTGGATATTTGTATCGCTAGTTCTAGATTAGATGTTTTCCTAGCGGGGGTCTTCAAACTGTCAAGAAATCAGGCAAATCAGTTAATTGAAAAGCAGGCAGTTCAAGTTAATTACCATTTAGTTGAAAAATCAGATTATACAGTTCAAGTTGGTGACTTGATTAGTGTAAGGAAATTCGGTCGATTGAAACTCGTTAGAGATAATGGGCAAACAAAAAAAGATAAAAAGAAATTAACGGTCCAATTGTTATTAAGTAAGTGAGGAAAAATATGCCAATTACATCGTTAGAAATCAAAGATAAAACCTTTAACACACGCTTCAGAGGCTTTGATCAAGAAGAAGTAGATGAATTTTTAGATATTGTAGTCCGTGATTATGAGGATTTAGTTCGCTCTAATCATGATAAGGATTTACATATTAAGAGTTTGGAAGAGCGTTTGTCTTACTTTGATGAGATGAAAGATTCATTAAGCCAGTCTGTATTGATTGCACAAGATACAGCTGAACGAGTAAAACAAGCTGCAGCTGAACGTTCAAATAATATTATCCATCAAGCAGAGCAAGATGCGCAACGTTTGTTGGAAGAAGCTAAATACAAGGCTAATGAAATTCTTCGTCACGCAACGGATAATGCTAAGAAAGTTGCAGTTGAAACAGAAGAATTGAAGAACAAGAGCCGTGTCTTCCACCAACGTCTCAAATCAACAATTGAGAGCCAGTTAGCAATTGTTGAATCATCAGATTGGGAAGACATTCTTCGCCCAACAGCGACTTATCTACAAACAAGTGATGAGGCCTTTAAAGAAGTGGTTAGCGAAGTTTTAGGTGACTCTGTCTTACAACAACATTCAGAGGAAGAACCAATTGATATTACTCGCCAGTTTTCTCCTGAGGAAATGGCAGAGTTGCAGGCTCGTATCGAAGCAGCTAATAAGGAACTTGCAGAAGTCGAAGCAAGAGCCGAGCAGGAACAAATGGTTTCACCAGCTCCAGCTCCGATTGTTGAAGAAAGTCCAGATCATCCAGTTGGTCCAATGTATGAAGAGCCAGAAGTAGTCCCAAGCCATTACTCAGGTCCAACACCAGCTACTGAAGCTGTAAACTCAGAACCAGGATTTGTGGCACCGCAAGAATCTGTTACAATTTTATAAGAAATGATCTGAGAACAATATCTTATCCTTATATTTCCAGCGAGCAGGAGATGGTGTGAGTCCTGTAATCCCTATTGATAAGATTATCCTCTCAAACAATCAAGTCTGAATGGAGTAAGATTTGACGTTCCCCACGTTACGGGATAAGAGGGAGAAAGACTAAATCTTTTTCCAAATAAAGGTGGTACCACGATTTTCGTCCTTTTTGGCAGTCGTGGTTTTTAATTTGTTATTATTTATAAAGGAGATACCATGAAACTCAAAGATACTCTTAACCTTGGGAAAACAGCTTTCCCAATGCGTGCAGGCCTTCCGACCAAAGAGCCAGTTTGGCAAAAGGAATGGGAAGATGCAAAACTTTACCAACGTCGTCAAGAATTGAACCAAGGAAAACCTCATTTCACCTTGCATGATGGCCCTCCATATGCAAACGGAAATATCCACGTTGGACACGCTATGAACAAGATTTCAAAAGATATCATTGTTCGATCAAAATCTATGTCAGGTTTTTACGCACCATTTATCCCAGGTTGGGATACTCATGGTCTGCCAATCGAGCAAGTTTTGGCAAAGCAAGGTGTTAAGCGCAAAGAAATGGACTTGGTTGAGTACTTGAAACTTTGCCGTGAATATGCTCTTTCTCAAGTAGATAAACAACGCGAAGACTTCAAACGTTTGGGTGTTTCTGGTGACTGGGAAAATCCATATGTGACTTTGACTCCTGATTATGAAGCAGCACAAATCCGTGTCTTCGGTGAAATGGCTAACAAGGGTTATATCTATCGTGGTGCTAAGCCAGTTTACTGGTCTTGGTCATCAGAGTCTGCCCTTGCTGAAGCAGAGATTGAATACCATGACTTGATTTCAACTTCCCTTTACTATGCCAACAAGGTAAAAGATGGCAAAGGTGTTCTAGATACAGATACTTACATCGTTGTCTGGACAACTACTCCATTTACTATCACAGCATCTCGTGGTTTGACGGTTGGAGCGGATATTGATTACGTTTTGGTTCAACCTGCTGGTGAAGCTCGCAAGTTTGTAGTAGCTGCAGAATTATTGAATAGCTTATCTGAGAAATTTGGCTGGTCTGATGTTCAAGTTTTGGAAACTTACCGTGGTCAAGAATTGAACCACATTGTAACAGAACACCCATGGGATACAGCTGTAGATGAGTTGGTGATCCTTGGTGACCATGTTACGACTGACTCTGGTACAGGTATTGTCCATACAGCCCCTGGTTTTGGTGAGGACGACTACAATGTCGGTATTGCTAATGGTCTTGAAGTCGCAGTCACTGTTGACGAACGCGGTATCATGATGGCCAATGCTGGTGCTGAGTTTGAAGGTCAATTCTATGACAAGGTGGTTCCAACTGTTATTGGAAAACTTGGCAACCTCCTTCTTGCTCAAGAAGAAATCTCTCACTCATACCCATTTGACTGGCGTACGAAAAAACCAATCATCTGGCGTGCAGTTCCACAATGGTTTGCCTCAGTTTCTAAATTCCGCCAAGAAATCTTGGACGAAATTGAAAAAGTGAAATTCCACTCAGAATGGGGTAAAGTCCGTCTTTACAATATGATCCGTGACCGTGGCGACTGGGTTATCTCTCGTCAACGTGCTTGGGGTGTTCCGCTTCCTATCTTCTATGCTGAAGACGGTACAGCTATCATGACTGCTGAAACGATTGAACATGTGGCTCAACTCTTTGAAGTACACGGTTCAAGCATTTGGTGGGAACGTGATGCTAAAGACCTCTTGCCAGAAGGATTTACTCACCCAGGTTCACCAAATGGTGAGTTCAAGAAAGAAACAGACATCATGGACGTATGGTTTGACTCAGGTTCATCATGGAATGGGGTTGTAGTAAACCGTCCTGAGTTGACTTACCCAGCAGACCTTTACCTTGAAGGTTCTGACCAATATCGTGGTTGGTTCAACTCATCACTCATCACATCTGTTGCCAACCATGGCGTAGCACCTTACAAGCAAATCTTGTCACAAGGTTTTGCCCTTGACGGTAAAGGTGAGAAGATGTCTAAATCTCTTGGAAATACTATTGCTCCAAGCGATGTTGAAAAACAATTCGGTGCTGAAATCTTGCGCCTCTGGGTAACAAGTGTTGACTCAAGCAATGACGTACGTATCTCTATGGATATTTTGAGTCAAGTCTCTGAAACTTACCGTAAGATTCGTAACACTCTTCGTTTCTTGATTGCTAACACATCTGACTTTAACCCAGCTCAAGATGCAGTCGCTTACGATGAGCTTCGTTCAGTTGATAAGTATATGACGATTCGCTTTAACCAGCTTGTCAAGACCATTCGTGACGCTTATGCAAACTTTGAATTCTTGACAATCTACAAGGCCTTGGTAAACTTTATCAACGTTGATTTGTCAGCCTTTTACCTTGATTTTGCCAAAGATGTTGTCTACATCGAAGGTGCCAAATCATTGGAACGCCGTCAAATGCAGACTGTTTTCTATGACATTCTTGTCAAAATCACCAAACTCTTGACACCAATCCTTCCTCACACTGCGGAAGAAATCTGGTCATACCTTGAGTTTGAAGCAGAAGATTTTGTTCAATTGTCAGAATTACCAGAAGCAGAGACATTTGCTAATCAAGAAGAAATCTTGGATACATGGGCTGCCTTCATGGACTTCCGTGGACAAGCTCAAAAAGCCTTGGAAGAAGCTCGTAATGCAAAAGTAATCGGTAAATCACTTGAAGCACACTTGACAGTTTATCCAAATGAAGTTGTGAAAACTCTACTCGAAGCAGTAAACAGCAATGTGGCTCAACTTTTGATCGTGTCAGACTTGACCATCGCAGAAGGACCAGCTCCAGAAGCTGCCGTTAGCTTCGAAGATGTAGCCTTTACAGTTGAACGCGCTGCAGGTGAAGTATGTGACCGTTGCCGTCGTATCGACCCAACAACAGCAGAACGCAGCTACCACGCAGTCATCTGTGACCACTGTGCAAGCATCGTAGAAGAAAACTTTGCGGACGCAGTCGCAGAAGGATTTGAAGAGAAGTAAGGTTGTTGTATGATATTAAGAAGGAAAAGGATTGCCAAACAGTCCTTTCCTTTTTGGTTTTGACTAGCTTTTTTGTGAAAAATTGTGTAAAATAGAATAGATAAACGAGGGGAAACCTCGGAAAATTTAAAGGAGAATCCATCTAATGGTAAAATTGGTTTTTGCTCGCCACGGTGAGTCTGAATGGAACAAAGCTAACCTTTTCACTGGTTGGGCTGATGTTGATTTGTCTGAAAAAGGTACACAACAAGCGATTGACGCTGGTAAATTGATCAAAGAAGCTGGTATCGAATTTGACCAAGCTTACACTTCAGTATTGAAACGTGCTATCAAAACAACGAACTTGGCTCTTGAAGCTTCTGACCAATTGTGGGTTCCAGTTGAAAAATCATGGCGCTTGAACGAACGTCACTACGGTGGTTTGACTGGTAAAAATAAAGCTGAAGCTGCTGAACAATTTGGTGATGAGCAAGTTCACATCTGGCGTCGTTCATACGATGTATTGCCTCCAAACATGGATCGTGATGATGAGCACTCAGCTCACACTGACCGTCGTTACGCTTCACTTGACGATTCAGTAATTCCAGATGCTGAAAACTTGAAAGTGACTTTGGAACGTGCTCTTCCATTCTGGGAAGATAAAATCGCTCCAGCTCTTAAAGATGGTAAAAACGTATTCGTAGGAGCTCATGGTAACTCAATCCGTGCCCTTGTAAAACACATCAAAGGTTTGTCAGATGACGAAATCATGGACGTAGAAATCCCTAACTTCCCACCATTGGTATTCGAATTCGACGAAAAATTGAACGTAGTTTCTGAGTACTACCTTGGAAAATAAAAAATTGTAAGTCTAGAATTGATTTCTAGGCTTTTTGTTTTTGTTCCCAGTTTTCAACTATTTGAAAAAGCGATATAATGATATTAATACTCAATAAAAATCAAAGAGCAAACTAGGAAGCTAGGCGTAGGCTGCTCAAAACACTGTTTTGAGGTTGTGGATAGAACTGACGAAGTCAGCTCAAAACACTGTTTTGAGGTTGTAGATAAGACTGACGAAGTCAGTAACCATACCTACGGCAAGGTGAAGCTGATGTGGTTTGAAGAGATTTTCGAAGAGTATAAATATGAAAGAAAGAGAAAATGATATGGCTTATATTGAGATGAAACACTGTTACAAGCGTTATCAGGTTGGGGACACGGAGATTGTGGCCAATCGTGATGTGAATTTTGAGATTGAAAAGGGTGAATTGGTTATTATTCTAGGTGCATCTGGTGCAGGCAAGTCAACGGTTCTTAATCTTCTTGGGGGAATGGATACCAATGATGAAGGGGAAATCTGGATTGATGGGGTCAATATTGCAAACTATAGTTCCCACCAGAGAACCAATTACCGCCGCAATGATGTAGGCTTTGTTTTTCAGTTTTACAATCTAGTGTCCAATCTAACTGCTAAGGAAAATGTGGAACTGGCTTCTGAAATTGTGACGGATGCCTTGGATCCTGAGAAGGTCTTGACAGATGTAGGTCTGGCTCATCGTCTCAATAATTTTCCAGCCCAGCTGTCTGGAGGGGAGCAACAGCGAGTCTCCATTGCACGCGCAGTAGCCAAAAATCCTAAAATCCTTCTTTGTGATGAACCGACTGGAGCCTTGGATTATCAGACAGGTAAGCAGGTTTTGAAAATCCTCCAAGATATGTCTCGTCAAAAGGGAGCGACGGTGATTATCGTGACTCACAATGGAGCTTTGGCGCCCATTGCTGATCGCGTGATTCATATGCACGATGCCAGTGTCAAGGATGTGGTAATCAACCAGCATCCTCAGGATATTGATACATTGGAGTACTAGCATGATCAAGCGAAAAACCTATTGGAAGGACTTAATTCAGTCCTTCACAGGCTCCAAGGGGCGTTTTTTATCCATCTTAACCTTGATGATGCTGGGTTCTTTAGCCCTAGTAGGCCTCAAAGTAACCAGTCCCAACATGGAGGCGACAGCTAATGCTTATTTAAGAACTGCTCAAACCCTGGATTTGGCAGTTATGTCTAACTATGGCTTGGATCAAGCAGATCAAGAAGAGCTAGAACAGATAGAGGGCGCAGAGGTTGAGTTTGGCTATTTGACAGATGTGACTATGGATAATGGACAGGATGCCATTCGGCTGTACTCCAAACCAGAGCGAATTTCAACCTTTCAGCTAAGAGAGGGACGACTTCCTCAGTCAGACCAGGAAATCGCTTTGGCCACTCATTTGCAAGGCCAATACAGCGTGGGACAGGGGATTAGCTTTAAAGAAAAAGAAGAGGGTCATTCCTCTTTAAAAGACCATACTTATACCATTACTGGTTTTGTAGATTCAGCTGAAATCCTCTCCCAGCGAGATATGGGCTACGCAGGAAGTGGAAGTGGGACTCTGACCGCTTACGGGGTGATTTTGCCTAGCCAGTTTGATCAGAAAGTCTACAATATAGCTCGTTTGAAATATCAAGATTTAGCAGACTTAAATACCTTTTCATCAGCTTATGAAGAAAAATCCAAGCAACATCAGGAAGACCTTGAACAAGCTTTATCAGATAATGGCAAGGCACGTCTGCAAGTCTTGAAAAAAGAAGGCCAAGAGTCTCTCGATAAGGGGCAAGAGACTCTTGACAAGGCTCAGGCTAATTTGCAGGAAGGCAAGCGTCGTTTAGCAGCTGCTCAAGCTCGTATACAGGCTCAAGAAAGTCAACTAGCCTTGTTTCCTCAAGCTCAGAGAGAGCAAGCTAGTGCTCAACTTACCCAAGCCAAGCAGGAATTGAGCAAGGAAGAGGACAAACTAAAGCAGGCTGAACAAAATTTAGCCCAAGAAAAGGAAAAATTAGAAAAACATCAGCAAGTCTTGGATGATTTGGCTGAGCCCAAGTATCAGGTCTATAATCGTCAGACCATGCCAGGTGGTCAGGGTTACCTCATGTACAGCAATGCTTCAGCCAGTATTCGGGCAGTGGGCAATATCTTTCCTGTGGTGCTTTATGCCGTAGCAGCTATGGTGACCTTTACAACCATGACTCGTTTTGTGGATGAAGAGCGAACTCATGCAGGGATTTTTAAGGCCTTGGGCTATCGTAGTAAGGATATTATCGCCAAGTTTCTCCTCTACGGTCTAGTAGCTGGGACTGTCGGAACAGCTCTAGGTAGTATACTTGGTCATTATTTGCTAGCCAGTGTGATTTCAAGTGTTATTACAAAAGGTATGGTGGTGGGAGAAACCCAGATTCAGTTCTATTGGAGCTATAGTTTACTGGCACTTGGCTTGAGTTGGTTGGCGAGTGTCTTACCAGCCTATCTGGTGGCTCGGAGGGAACTTCACGACGAAGCAGCCCAACTTTTACTGCCTAAATCACCTGTTAAAGGAGCTAAAATCTTACTGGAGCGCATCGGTTTTATCTGGCGTCGTCTCAGTTTTACTCATAAGGTAACAGCCCGCAATATCTTTCGTTATAAGCAACGGATGTTGATGACAATCTTTGGTGTGGCAGGTTCAGTCGCTCTGCTTTTTGCAGGCTTGGGAATCCAATCCTCTGTAGCAGGAGTTCCGTCTAGACAGTTTCAACAAATCCAACAGTATCAGATGATTGTCTCTGAAAATCCTAGTGCGACCAATCAGGACAAGACAGAGCTAGAAGAAGTGTTGAAAGGGCAGGATATTCAAGCCTATCAGAAAATCTATTCTAAAACGCTAGACAAGGATTTCAAAGGTAAGGCTGGTCTTCAAACTATTACCCTTATGATGACAGAGAAGGAGGATTTGACACCCTTTATCCATCTTCAACATCATCAGCAGGAACTGACATTAAAAGATGGGGTCGTTATTACAGCTAAACTTGCCCAGCTGGCAGGTGTCAAGGTTGGGCAGACTCTAGAAATTGAAGGTAAGGAACTAACGGTCGCTGCCATTGCTGAGAATTACGTTGGTCACTTTATTTATATGAGTCAGGCTAGCTATGAGCAAATTTACGGACAACTAGCCCAAGCCAATACTTATCTGGTCTCGCTAAGGAATACCAGTGCTAATAGTATCGAAAGACAGGCCGGCTTACTTATGAATCAAGCTGCGGTGTCAAGCGTCGTCCAGAATGCTTCAGCCATTCGACTCTTTGACTCTGTCGCTAGCTCACTCAATCAGACCATGACCATCTTAGTCATCGTGTCGGTTCTATTGGCCATTGTTATCCTTTACAATCTGACCAATATCAACGTAGCTGAGAGAATCCGTGAACTCTCCACTATTAAGGTTCTCGGTTTTCATAATAAAGAAGTCACCCTCTACATTTACCGTGAAACGATTGTACTATCTCTTGTAGGAATCGTATTTGGTCTGGTATCTGGTTTCTATTTACATCAATTTTTGATTCAAATGATTTCGCCTGAGACTATTCTCTTTTATCCGCAGGTAGGTTGGGAGGTCTACGTAATCCCAGTGGTAGCAGTAAGCATTATTTTGACCCTACTTGGTTTCTTTGTCAATCGCCATCTGAGAAAGGTTGATATGCTTGAAGCCTTGAAATCTGTAGAGTAAGGTAGTTGTTTTTAGCACTTTGAACTTGTATTTACTCGTAAATCATGACCATCCATCAAACGGGTGGTTTGTCCCAGGGCTATAAGCCCAAATTACCAGCCAGCGCCTAAAGACGCTGGCTTTCACGTTGTTCAAGCCTTATTGCTCTTGACTCGTCACTTGCCTCTTAAAGAGGCTTTAGTATGACTTACCACTATCCCTAAAGGAATCCTCTTATTCTTATACACTCAATTTATCGAGTGCTATATTATACTTTACTCGTTCTCAAATTTTCATACTCGTGAAGAAATCATCCACTGGATAATTTCTTTAATCTTGAATATATTTCTTAATTGTGGCTTCATTGAGTCCAACCGTACTCACATAATAACCTTCCGCCCAAAAATACCGATTCCCAAACTTGTACTTGAGATTGGCGTGTTTGTCAAACATCATGAGTGCACTTTTTCCTTTTAAATACCCCATGAAACTTGAAACACTTATCCTTGGTGGAATACTTACTAACATATGTACATGGTCTGGCATTAAGTGACCCTCGATAATTTCAACTCCTTTATAACTACACAAGCGATGAAATATTTCTCCTAAACTACTTCGATATTGATTATAGATTACTTTTCGTCTATACTTAGGGGTGAACACAATGTGATAGAACAGTGCCATGTGCGATAAACTATGTGCCTTTTGTGCCATATTTTGCTCCTTTCGCTTTACAATTGGCTTGAACACCTTTATTGTATCGCGTTTGGAGTTTTTGGGGTATAACCTTCGACGCGCACCCGCATAGCGGGTGGTTTTTTTGTCTCGCACCTAGCGGAGCGAGACGGACTAATAGTCACATAATTATAAGGCTGATAGTATTAATTTCACTATCAGCCTTACAGGTTATTTAACGTTTCAGAAAAACTATAATNTCAAGATTAACTAAACAGTATCTAATTCNTTCAAATAATTTTCTATCTTCATCAACATTAAAGGATTGTTATAAATCTTACATAACTCTCTTGCTTCTATATAATAATTTTTGACTTGTTCTTTGTCTAGAAATTTGGCTCCAGCATTTCCTACAAGAATAAGTAGAGGAGCCAGTTGGTAGCTTGTCTGTCTTTGTTTACAGAGTTCAATCGTCTCAAGAGCTTCTTGGATGGCTTCATTATATTTTTCNTTTGATACTAGGTAGTGAGCGTAGTTGTANCGAACTCTGATGTAGCCAAATAAAAACTCTTGATGCTCAAAATTTTTTGTCTGATATAACTCCATNAAATGANAGTAGTTTGCNTCATANTCTTNTTCACGACCNACNANGGAATAGAANTTAGATAGAGTATTCAANGCCTTTAAATAAATCAGAGTATNTGANGAGACTTTTAATAATATATTTTCCAATGAAGAAATTGCCTCACACTTACTGTCATATTGATAGAAGTCAATAATAGCTTTAATCCATTCAAGGTAAGTTCGGTCTTCTAGTGTTAGAAAAGTACTTCGTTCAATCTCTATTCTATAAATATATTCCAAATTGTCATAATTTCTNTCATTTAATAGTCGAGCAGATAATTGCTTGAAATTAGAGAGGTTAGATTTAATTTCAATTTGTTCATTAAAAAAATAATCTAATGGTACTTCAAGTCGTTGTGAGAGTTTGAACAAAAGGTCTGCGGAGGGAATGAAATGCCCTCTCTCAATTTTACTAATCTGGCTTTGTTCACAAATTCCTTCTGCAAGAGTTTGTTGGGAGAGACCTAACTCTTTTCTTTTCAATCTGAATTTCTCTGCGAGTGTATTCATTAAAGATAATAAACCTTCCTATTTGCTTAATTTCATTATAAAATTTTTAGTTCAAAATAGCAAGTTAAAGGAATAAATAATTCTCTATGGTAATAAAAAAATAAAAAAGTCAAAAATTACATAAAAATGCTTGGCTAAATAAAATATATCTGTTAAAATAAAAACAAGGAAACAGAAAAGGGTTTCATTGCATGAGAAAAAACGTGGAATTCAAAAACTAGCTATATTAGCATTACTAGGTGTTTTTATGTTTAGTAATACAATTCCTTACCAACAATTCATTCAGAAGAATAAACAATTGGAGATTCGAGTGCAATCACAAAAGAAGTCCAATGGTCTTGATGTTGGGAAGGCTGATTGATTTCGTATTACTTTAAAATTCAACTATTTAGAGAAAGGTATTCTTATGAGAGCTTGTAACAATACCAGATAGATATAAGAATGGAGATGTTTGATAAAATGCTTTCATAGCTAACCAACTGTTGAAAATTATGAGTTACAAAATCTAAAGTATTTAAGATTAGTTTATAAAATTAGGTCTCTGCCTGTAGAAAGGAACGTGCAGTTAGAAAGGAGGAAAAAATAGGATACTATAATTCAGACTGAGATTTCTAATTAAAATATGTAGTTGCATTTCGCTCATTTTCATAATATTTCATTTAGAGGAGTAATAATATGTTAAAATTTAGATTTGATGCGGGATGGTAAAGAATAATTGAAGAAGATTCTTTTATCAATAGTTTAGTAAGCTTGTTAGTTTATAGAGAGCAGGGATATTTCTGCCCTCTGTTTTAGAATAAGGAATGCACTATGAAAAAATTATTTATACTCATATCCAACCTGCTTGCTAGTTTGTTCTTTGTTTGGGTATTTACCATTTGGACTGATACATATGTCTCCCATTATTACCCCAACGTTGTTGTACGTGATTCTTCCCCTGAAACAACTTTTCAACATGTTGCTACACGCTTGGAAAAACTAGCAGAAGAAACGGATAGCTTTATTGCGATTCAACACCAAGATCCTAACTCAGAAGGTACTACAGTTTTTTCTTATACGACCTTTGGGAACGGAAAGTTGCCTGATGGGCTACAGGAAAAAAACTAGAAGATGCTCAAAGTAGTAGTGTTGAAACAAACTATTTTGTATTCGATGGACACCTAGATATTCACTTGCTAAAGGAGGAGCTAAGTCAACTTGGCTTGACTAACATGCACCTGACAATTCCATCTAAACTATCTACGTTAATGGCTATCTTTAGTAACGGATTTCAGTTAATCAGTCTATTGATTTTCATCTTAACCTTTGGAGCACTGACTTTAATTAGTCAAATTAGCCAATTACGGTCGTCGGGCATTCGCCTCATTTCAGGAGAGAAACGGTGGTCCATTTTCCTTAGACCAGTTGGTGAGGATTTGAAAGGGATAGCTGTTGGTTTCAGTTTAGCTGGCGTGCTCGCCATTCTTATGCAAAAAATTCTGTCGCTTCCAACGCAATCCCTAATGACCATAGGAGAAGGCTTGCTCAGTTATAATCTCATCTTGTTGTCGATCTCCCTGTTTTTCGCTCAACTCTTCGCTGTTGGGATAAAAAAGATACACCTGATGCAGATTATAAAAGAGCAAGTGCCTGTCAGAGGAGTCATTAGTTTGATTTTAATCGGTCAACTATTAGCGATTATTATTGTAACGCTGGGAATAGGGAGTAGCTTAAAGTATTCCCAAGCCTGGCAACAGCATCGGATTGGACAAGAGGCTTGGAGCCAGGAAAGGCAACTGATTACCCTATCAATCAGCCGTGAAGGAACGAGTCCTGGTTTTGATGAACAAGCTCAAAGGAAACTCAGAACTTGGTATCAATTGATGGATCTGGCTGTTTCAGAACAAAAGGCTTTCTTATCTAGACACCAGTTAATTGACCGTACTTTGCAAAATGGCATGGCTTCCTCCAAAAACTTTATAACCTCTACAGAATGGCATGATTACAGCCCGAATGGCAATGTCCTTATCGTCACACCGCAATACTTGGAGCGTCAAAATATTCCTGTAGATACAACTATTGAGCAAAAGATGAATCACCTTGATGTAGGGGAGTTTGTCTTATTGCTGCCTGAACACCTCCGTTCAGAGGAAGAACATTATAAATCTGTTTTTGAAGACGACTTAACCAGTCGCATGTCTAGTCGAGATGAACGACAGCAAATGACTGCTACGGTAGGTTATTTGGAATCAGGTCAGGATCGTTTTGTGTATAATACGACCCCTATTTCTTACCAGCAGTTTTTGAAAGATCCAATCATCATTGTTATAACACCCCAATCAACTGGTCCACAGTCCATTGTGTTTTGGGTAGACGCAGTACAGAACTACGTTCTCTTTAATCAATTGTCTGATGCCCAGGAGCTTATCCAGAAACAAGGCATTGAAAATTGGGTCTCAGAAATGCAAACAGGTTACCACAACTACATCACATTATTGGATAATATCCAGAGGGAACGTTGGGTAATGCTAGCAGGAGCTGTGCTTGGGATTGCAACTTCAATCTTGTTGTTTAACACTATGAATAGGCTCTACTTTGAAGAATTTAGACGTGCCATTTTTATCAAACGCATTGCAGGTCTCAGGTTCTTAGAAATCCATCGCACTTATCTCTTTGCTCAACTGGGTGTGTTTTTACTGGGATTTGTTGCGAGTGTATTTCTTATGGTAGAGATAGTAGTTGCTTTCTTAGTCTCGTTACTCTTTACTGGTCTATCTCTTTTACAATTACATGTCCAAATGCAGAAAGAAAACAAGATGTCTATGCTTGTTTTGAAGGGAGGTTAATATGATTGAACTTAAACAGGTAAGTAAATCTTTTGGAGAACGAGAGTTATTTTCGAATCTTTCAATGACATTTGAGGCTGGAAAAGTCTATGCCTTAATTGGTTCCAGTGGTAGCGGAAAAACAACCTTGATGAACATGATTGGGAAATTAGAATCTTATGATGGGACGATTTTTTACCGAGGTAAAGACTTGGCCAATTATAAATCGAGTGATTTTTTCCGTCACGAATTGGGCTACCTCTTCCAGAACTTTGGCTTAATTGAAAACCAAAGTATTGAAGAAAACCTTAAGCTAGGTCTCATTGGTCAAAAGTTGAGTCGGTCGGAACAGCGGTTGAGGCAGAAGCAGGCTTTAGAACAGGTTGGCCTGGCTTATCTTGACCTAGATAAGCGCATCTTTGAGTTATCGGGCGGAGAATCGCAACGGGTTGCCTTGGCAAAAGTTATCTTAAAGAATCCACCCCTTATTCTGGCAGATGAGCCAACAGCTTCAATAGACCCAGCAACCTCTCAGTTGATTATGGAGATTTTGCTATCTCTTCGAGATGATAATAGGCTAATCATTATCGCAACACATAATCCGGCAATTTGGGAGATGGCTGATGAAGTGTTCACGATGGATCGTCTGAAATAAAAATCCTTGTTTTTAATTGCACGATGAGTTACTGAAATATTATCATGAATCAATAATTGGAGTTGATTTAGAATTGTACTTTATTAATATTGAGGTAACTTTTTCTTGATAAAGGAAGAAATAGTGGAGAGGAAGTTAGAATGAAAAAATTCGACAATTATATTATTGAGAAGCCTTGCGATTCTAATTCAGATAAACTACAAAAAATCTTAATAATTGAAAGTTTGGTAGATGATATTTTGCAATTTTCTCTCAGAATCAATAATAGTGTAGGAGAGATTTTCCTCCTACAACCGTTTCAAAAGAAATATTTACCCATTGGGAGAAGATGTTGCAGTGGATAATGTGTTACTCACTGAAAAATATAATTTTCAACTAAAAGATTTTGAAGGATTCATTTCAAAATAAACAATAATTAAAGAATAAGAAAAATCCTCCGTTTCAAAGAGCAGGAACTCTTTGTGACAGAGGATTTTTTCTATAGAGCTTTAGCAGCTGCAATTGCGGCTTCGAAGTTTGGTTCAGAGTTGATATTGTCCACGTATTCAACGTAGCGAATTGTATTGTCAGTATCGAGGACAAAGACTGCGCGTGCCAATAGGTGCCATTCATTAATTAAGAGAGCGTAATCACGTCCAAAGGAATGGTCGAAATAGTCTGAGAGCATGATGGCATTTTCAATACCTTCAGCACCACACCAACGTTTTTGGGCAAAAGGGAGGTCCATGGAAACAGTCAAGACAACTGTATTATCCAGTCCAGCCAATTCTTCATTAAAACGACGCGTTTGAGTTGAGCAGATGCCTGTATCGATAGAAGGCACGACACTCAAGACTTTTTTCTTGCCATCAAAATCAGTCAGAGATTTTTTAGAAAGGTCTGTTGTAGTGAGTGAAAAATCAAGAGCTTTGTCGCCGACTTGTAGTTGTTTACCTGTAAAGCTCACAGGATTTCCGAGAAAAGTTACCATAGGATACTCCAATCTTTTTTCTTCCATTTTAGCTAAAACGGTCAGAATTTTCCAATGATTTGACTGGAAATGTGGGCATAGAAAAAACGTCAATTCGGAAAAGAATGACGTTTTTCAGAGGATTATTTTGCCAATCCTTCAGCAATCTTGTCAAGGTTGTATTTCATCATGTTGTAGTAGCTGTCGCCTTCTTTACCTTGTTCTGCGATAGAGTCAGTAAAGATTTGTGCGTAGATTGGGATGTTTGTGTCTTGAGAAACAGTTTTCATTGGACGGTCATCCACGCTTGATTCTACAAAGAGTGAAGGAGTTTTTGTTTGGCGAAGTTTTTCAACCAAGGTCTTGATTTGGTCAGGTGTTCCTTCTTCTTCAGTATTGATTTCCCAGATGTAGGCACTTGGGACACCATAGGCTTTAGAGAAGTATTTGAAGCATCCTTCGCTGGTTACGATCAATTTCTTCTCAGCAGGGATATTGTCGAATTTAGCTTTAGCTTCCTTGTCAAGCTTATCTAGCTTTTCAGTATATTCTTTGAGATTTTTTTCGTAGAATTCCTTGTTGCTAGGGTCTTTAGCGCTCAATTGTTTTGCGATATTTTTAGCAAAGATCATACCGTTTTCAAGGTTGAGCCAAGCGTGTGGGTCTTCTTTACCTTTTTCGTTTTGGCCTTCAAGGTAGATAACATCAACGCCTTCGCTGACTGCAAAGTAGTCTTTGTTTTCAGTTTTCTTAGCATTTTCTACCAATTTTGTAAACCAAGCATTGCCACCTGTTTCAAGGTTGATACCGTTATAGAAAATCAAATCAGCTTGAGAAGTTTTCTTGACGTCTTCAGGAAGTGGTTCGTATTCGTGTGGGTCTTGACCAACAGGAACGATACTGTGAAGATCAATCTTGTCACCAGCAATATTTTTAGTAATATCAGCGATGATTGAGTTTGTAGCAACAACTTTTAGTTTTTGACCAGAAGCTGCATCTTTTTTTCCGCTAGCACATGCTACAAGAGCAATGACGGAAAGAAAGAGAACGAGTAATGTACCTAATTTTTTCATTAGATCCTCCAATTTATTGGGGTTTTGCCCCTTATTTTAACAAATGTTTATTTTTCAGTTTCAAATATCGTTGTTTTGGAGCGATAAAGAAGCTAATGAGAAAGAAACTAGCGGCTGTAAGCACAATACTAGAACCTGCCGCAACGTTAAAGCTATAGCCGATAAAGAGTCCCAAAACTGAAGCTGTCGCTCCAAAGGTTGAGGAAAGGAAAATCATGCTTTTCAGGCTATTAGCATACAGATAAGCAGTTGCCGCTGGGGTAATCAGCATGGCTACAATCAGGATAGTTCCGACACTTTGCATGGCTGTCACAGACACGAGAGTCAGGAGTACCATGAGAAGGTAGTGATAGAAATTGACAGGCATTCCCATGGCTTTAGCCAAGAGTTCATCAAAGGAAGTGATCAAGAGTTGCTTGAAGAAAATCCAGATTAACAAGAGAATGGCTGCCCCCACACCCATAGTAATAAACATATCCGTATCTTGGACGGCTAGGATATTACCAAAAAGGATATGGAAAAGGTCAGTTGAACTTTTAGCGACACTAATCAAGATGATACCGAGGGCTAAGAAAGAAGAAAAGGTAATGCCGATGGCGGTATCGCTTTTGATAATCGAGTTTCCCTTGATATAGGTAATGATGATAGCAGCTAGCAATCCAAAGACAATGGCTCCGACAAAGAAGTCAAGGCCCAAGATAAAGGAGAGGGCTACCCCTGGCAAGACAGCATGTGAAATGGCATCTCCCATGAGTGACATCCCGCGTAGGATGATGAAACATCCCACAGCTCCAGCTACGACCCCGACGACAATGGCTGTTATCAAGGCATTTTGTAGGAAATGGAATTTTTGCAATCCATCTATAAATTCTGCAATCATAGGTCACCTCCATTGAAAAAGAGTCGATTACCGTAAGCTTCTTTGAGATTGGTTTCGGTAAAGGTTTCTTTGGTCGGACCAAAGGCGATCACTTCTCGATTGACAAGTAAGACTTGATCGAAGTAGTGGGGAACCTTGCTGAGGTCGTGGTGAACGATGAGAACCGTCTTACCAGCTTTTTTCAAATCTCTCAGCGTATTCATGATGATTTCCTCACTGACAGAATCAATCCCAACAAAAGGTTCATCCAAGAGGATATAGTCGGCTTCCTGTACCAAACATCTGGCAATCAAGACCCGCTGGAATTGACCTCCAGACAGTTGACTGATTTGACGTTCAGCATAGTCGGCTAAGCCGACGATTTCAAGGGCTTCCTCTACTTTTTTCCAATGTTTAGCATTTAAACTGCGAAAGAGAGGAATAGAGGGAAAGAGTCCTAGTGAGACACATTCCTTGACCTTGATGGGAAAGTTGTAGTCGATATTGATTTTTTGTTCGACATAGGCAATTCGGTGTAAGGATTTTTTAACTTCCTTGTCATCGAGAAATGCCTGACCTTGATGTGGGATAATTCCCAGCATACCTTTTAATAATGTTGATTTTCCAGCACCGTTTGGACCAATGATTCCGGTAATTGTTGGTCCTTGGAGCACTAGTGAAATATCCTTAAGTGCCAACGTTTCTTTGTAGGAGACACTGAGGTTTTCGATACGTATCATAAACTTGTATTCCTCCTTACTCTTAATATACCTTAAAAAAAAAATTAAGTCAAGTTAATTTTTCAAAAAATTAAAATATTAACAGTAAAATATTTAAGTTCTTTTAATCTTGTATTTTAATTGCATTCCCAGGTAATTTTTGTTAAGCTAAAAACAAGTACAAATGAAAGCGAGAACAAGATGACACGTTATCAAGATGATTTTTATGATGCAATCAATGGAGAATGGCAGAAGACAGCTGAAATCCCAGCAGATAAGTCTCAAACAGGAGGTTTTGTTGATTTAGACCAAGAAATTGAAGACCTGATGCTGACGACAACAGACAAGTGGTTGGCGGGAGAAGAGGTTCCTGAGGATGCTATCTTGGCAAACTTTGTCAAATACCACCGCCTAGTTCGTGATTTTGACAAGAGAGAAGCTGACGGTATCACACCTGTTTTGCCACTTCTTAAAGAATTCCAAGAATTGGAGACTTTTGAGGATTTTACAGCTAAACTAGCAGAATTTGAGCTTGATGGAAAACCGAACTTCCTTCCTTTTGGTGTATCGCCAGACTTTATGGATGCTAGAATTAATGTTCTATGGGCTAGCGCTCCAAGCACGATTTTGCCAGATACGACCTACTATGCAGAAGACCATCCTCAACGTGAGGAACTCTTGACTTTGTGGAAAGAAACCAGCGCAAATCTCCTCAAGGCTTATGATTTCTCTAATGAAGAAATTGAAGACTTGCTAGAGAAAAGACTAGAATTGGACCGTCGAGTTGCGGCAGTAGTTCTCTCTAATGAAGAAAGTTCAGAATATGCTAAACTCTACCATCCATATGCTTACGAAGATTTCAAAAAATTCGCACCTGCCCTACCTTTGGATGACTTCTTCCAAGCCGTTCTTGGACAAGTACCAGACAAGGTTATTGTAGACGAGGAACGCTTCTGGCAAGCAGCAGACCAATTCTATAGTGAAGAAGCTTGGCCTCTCCTCAAGGCAACCTTGATTTTGAGTGTTGTCAATCTCTCAACTAGCTATTTAACAGAAGAAATCCGTGTCTTGTCAGGTGCTTACAGCCGTGCGCTATCTGGAGTTCCAGAAGCCAAAGACAAGGTTAAAGCTGCCTACCAGCTAGCACAAGGTCCATTCAAACAAGCATTGGGTCTCTGGTATGCCCATGAAAAATTCTCCCCAGAAGCCAAGGCAGACGTGGAGAAAAAAGTGGCAACTATGATTGATGTCTATAAGGAACGTTTGGCTAAAAATGACTGGCTGACTCCTGAAACTCGTGACAAGGCCATCGTCAAACTCAATGTCATCAAGCCTTATATCGGTTACCCAGAAGAATTGCCAGAACGTTATAAGGACAAAGTAGTAAATGAAAATGCTAGTCTTTTTGACAATGCTCTAGCCTTTGCGCGTGTGGAAATCAAGCACAGTTGGAGCAAGTGGAACCAACCTGTAGACTATAAGGAATGGGGTATGCCTGCTCATATGGTCAATGCTTACTACAATCCACAGAAGAACCTGATTGTCTTCCCAGCGGCTATTTTACAAGCACCTTTCTATGACTTGCATCAGTCATCTTCTGCTAACTACGGGGGTATCGGGGCGGTTATTGCCCATGAAATTTCCCACGCCTTTGACACCAACGGAGCTTCCTTCGATGAAAATGGTAGTCTAAAGGATTGGTGGACAGAGAGCGACTATGCTGCCTTCAAGGAGAAAACACAAAAAGTTATTGACCAATTTGATGGACAGGATTCTTATGGAGCAACCATTAACGGTAAATTGACTGTGTCAGAGAACGTGGCTGACTTGGGAGGAATCGCTGCAGCGCTTGAAGCAGCTAAGAGAGAACCAGACTTCTCAGCAGAAGAATTCTTCTACAACTTCGGTCGTATCTGGCGCATGAAAGGTCGACCAGAATTTATGAAACTCTTGGCTAGCGTCGATGTACACGCACCAGCCAAACTCCGTGTCAATGTACAAGTACCAAACTTCGATGATTTCTTTACAACTTATGATGTCAAAGAAGGTGACGGTATGTGGCGTTCACCAGAAGAGCGCGTGATTATTTGGTAATGTAAAGAGACAAGTAAAACTCCTATCATTATACCTTCCCTATCTATGTACACCCTAAAAAGTTAGATAGAATAATCTAGCTTTTGGGGTGTAGTTCATAGGGATTATGAAATTGAAGTCTTTTCTTATTTTAAAATTCATAGTAAAATATCCCTCTGTATCAAGATAACAGGAGGATTTTTTATGTCTCAAAAGACTATCAACATAGGCTACGCCCGTGTATCTACTCATAAGCAAGACCTAGGATTGAAAGTGCAAATCGAAGCTCTCAAACATTGCGATAAACTTTTTATAGAAAAGGAATCTGGTGCAAATAACACTCGTCCTGAACTCACAAAAGCCTTAAAACTGGCCTCTGACTTTTCGAAAGATGGCAAGCAGGTTACTTTCACTATCTATAAGTTAGATAGATTGACTCGATCTATGTTTAAGTTGCTAGAACTTATTAAACTATTTAATGAATCTAATATTCATCTAGTCAGTTTGCATGAAAAACTAGAAACAGATTCTCTTATTGGCAGGTTACTTTGCATTATTTTAGGATTTGTGGCAGAAAATGAGCTGGAAAATCTGAGGTTTCGTACAAAAGAAGGACTTCGAAAAGCTAAGGAAAATGGTGTTAGATTAGGAGCAAAACGGATTTCAAAAGAAAAGGAGGAGCGGATACTTAACAAATATCTACATTCAAATATAAGCATACGTAATATTGCAAAAGCTGAACAAATTTCTACATCAACCCTATATAAAGTGTTAGAACGTAATAAAGTGGCGAACAATCGTCAAAAAAAACGGAAAATCATTGCTAAAAACAGGGAAAAATGGTAGAATAAAGCCGTAAAATTGTTTCGATTAACGACCGTTAAAAATTTAAAAATTATTAAGATATGTAATAGTGTAATAGCTGTATTGTTCAGTTAATGGATGAAGGTTCATTTAAGGCTTCTATCAAGAACATTAAATGTTTAGATAATGAGTTGGCTCAAAATTTTGCTTTTGTGATCTTGAAAGGAAGTTGATTTTGTTATTTTATAAGCCTAAAAAGGCAATTATATATTCCTGAGGAGGAAAAATTATGAATAAACTAACTAAACTAGGTATTGTCACTTTCTCTGCTGTCACTCTTAGTGCTGCCGTGCCAACTTTGGTGCGTGCCGAAGAAAACGTTGCGCCGCAGCCAAATGCTGCTGCTAGACCTAACACTACTCAACCAACACCTGCACCAAAACCTAATGGTAGCTGGGTTGATTTCAGTATGCTCGATCCAATTGCTAAGCCAAAGCCAGGCAAAGAAGTTTCGAAACCTGCTGAAAAGCCGGTAGAAGAGCCCGCACCTGTCGAAAAACCTTCGACCGAGGGCAATGTTCTTGCAAACGGAACAGATGAGGCTATCGCAGAGGACAAGAAAAATGCTGAGATCGAGAAAAAATACAATGTCGATCCAAGCAACCAACTCCCTGAGCCAGGTCTGCTAATCGAGACTCCTGAGCCAGAACATCCTCTAACAAATCCTGAGGAGATGAAGAAAAAAGAGGTAGAAGATTTAGCATACAAAGCTGGCGCAGTTATGTCTATGACTAAAGAAGAGAACGACAAAATTCGACGTGAAGCTAATCGAAAATTTTATGCGCTTGGTGGAATAGATTTAGACAAATTTTTAGCAACACCAGTTCCTGGAACAAATGGGCAAGGTTTTCCTACTTTAGTAGACTCGACTCGTCGAACATACAGAATCCAAGCAGATTTCTTAGATGCTGATCGTGTCAAGGAGCATGGATACACTACTGAATCAAGAATTGATGTTCCAAAATATGCAACAGTTGTCTCGTTAAATTTCGATACTGATAGAGATAGTGCAGATGGAATACTAACAGCAAAAAAATTCTCCGACTACACTTTTAGCCACGTCGTAAAATCAGCTGCAGACCATCCAGATATCGACCCAGATCCAAAAGTTGTCAGAGTTAGTTATGATGCAGCTTATGCATTGCGTGGTTCCGGCTACAAAAATGGTAAAGGAGACGAGCTTTTTCGCTACTATTTTATTTATACTAAAAATAAACCAGTAGAAGAAAAACCAACACCGAAAGATCCGCAACCAGCGGAAATGGAAAAACCTGCTGGAATTTCGAAACCAGCGGAGACAGTTGAACCAACTGTGCAGCCAAAACCAGCTGAAAACAAGCCGGTTGAAAATCCAACTCCAACTCCAAAACCAGCAGAAACCCCTCAACCAGAGGTTAAGCCAGCTGATAAACCACAACCTGCTAAGCCAGTGCAACCAGCAGAGAACAAGCCGGTTGAAAATAAACCTGCTGAAACACCTGTTCCAACTCCAAAACCAGCAGAAACCCCTCAACCAGAGGTTAAACCTACAGAGCAACGACAGCCTACTCAGCCAGTAAAACCAGCTGAGAACAAGCCGATTGAAAATAAATCTGCTGAAACGCCCGTTCCAACTTCAAAACCAGTAGAAACCCCTCAACCAGAGGTTAAGCCAGCTGATAAACCACAACCTGCTAAGCCAGTGCAACCAGCAGAGAAGCCAAGTGAGAATCCAAGTTCTTCTGAAAAACCAGCTGAGCAAGTAAAACCTGAAGTTAAACCAGCAGAGCAACCGCAGGAAAATAACAGAAAACCAGTGAGAAGATGGCATCTACGTGACGGAAGCGTTCATGAACACCCTGTTGTTACCTACGCAGATATTGTAGCACCACTTCCTATCAGTGATATGAAGGAAACTCCTATCAATGGAATATGGACTGCTGAAAAAGATTTTATCAATAACAAACCAAGATTAACTTTTTTTTGGGGCAGTGGGAATAGGTATTTAGAAGAAAATGGGAGGGAATTTTCTCGTGAAGAATTGTTGAAAAGCGATATATTTATGCGTCCGATTCGAGTGAAAATTCCAGAGTTGGAAGGTAGAAACTATGAAGCGTATACAATTTATACAGGTATTTTTGATGGAAAAACAGGACATGTTGAACTAAACAAAAACACTAACATCACAGGTCAAGGTTATATGGTTTTCCGCACTAAAAAAGAAGACAATGATGTGGAAGTCTATCAATTTTCGAAAAATAGGCAGTTAACACCACTTTATCACCGTTATCAGCTAAATGAGAGAGGAAGAAGCGTGGGAGAGTTTGGTCTATACGCAGAAGTTTATCAAACTTACGTTTTCTTATTTAAGAACCACACCGAAAAACCAGCCGACCAAGCAAAACCAGAAGTCAAGCCAAGTGAAAATCCTGTAAATCCAGTTACACCAGTTGCTCCAATAACACCGACAACTCCCGTAACGCCTACGCTTAATCCAGCCATCCCAAACAATACTCGTGTTCTTTCGAGCATAGCTGGAAACGTTCAAGTATATGGTTCAGAAGCAACACTCAAAAATGTCAGATATATCAGGGTAGAAGAAACCAAGTCGAATTCACTTGAATCAAAAAAATACAAGGCCTTCGACATTCATCTGTATGACGCGAGAGGCAAGGCTATTCAGCCAAACGGCTGGGTTACGGTTAGCGTGTTGGCAAACCAGCCAGTGGAAAATGTTTACTACGTGAATCAAAACGGCAGCTTGTTTGCGCTTGATTTCAAACAAAATGCCGATAAGGTGACTTTTGAAACTAACCACTTTAGTATCTATGCTATGACTTTTAAAGTTGCCGCAAGCCGCGATAACGGAGGTAGTACAACTCCTGTTCCAGTTGTAAATAGTAGTAATACGGAACAAAAAGGAAATGACGTAAATAGTACAAAAACTCAAGCTGAGCCGTTAGCAACTAAGACTGAAACTATTTCGAAACAAGTAGCTAAGATTTTGCCAAATACTGGAGAAAATAACTCAATTCTCGCCACCCTATTTGGAATGTTAACTCTAACTGCTGGATTATTTAGCTTTCGTAAGGAGTCAGAATAACTCCAATTCATAGTTTATCTATCAATTATTTTAGACTGTGAAAAAATCAATTTGAGGAGATGATTTAGAAAATCTTTTCATGATAAAACGCATAATATCAAATTTTCTACATCTGATATTATGCGTTTTTTATAATTCTAAAATAGTATAAATATAGTGAGATGAAATAAAATCTGAATAAATCGATTGGAAAATTGAAAGTAATTTAGAAAAATGAATTAGAAGCCATGTTGTACTATTCTAACGTCAAACTGCTATAGTTTACTTAAATTTCGATTATCATCATCTTTCTAGAAAAAAGGATTGAAAGTTTTTTCGTGAGCGATGGTTGTAGCTGGACCATGTCCTGGATAGACATCGTAGTTTGGTAGGGTGAAAAGTTGGGTCTGGATACTATGGAGGAGTTGCTCCATGCTACCAGTCGGAAGGTCCGTCCGTCCGATTGTTTCACGGAATAGAGCATCACCTGTCAAGACCAAATGAGCTTGCGGAAAGACGATAGAAACGCCACCGATAGAGTGACCTGGTGTTGGCAAGACAGTGAAACGAAATTCCTCCAGTTGATATTCCTTATGAAAGATAAAGGTGTGTTCAGCAGGTTCTGCGATCACATCTGCCATATCATCATGACGAGGGAGACCAGAGAGATTATCGACAGGAGTATAGAGCCAGTTAGCTTCACTCTCTGCGATATAGACAGGAGGATTGCCAAAAGTCTCGCGAACCAAGTCCAGACTCATGATATGGTCATAATGGGCGTGGGTCAATAGAATGGCACAGATCGGTTTGTTGATCTTCTCGATGGTCTGACGAATGGCTTCCCAATGGCTACCAGGATCAACGACGATGAGGTGCTTTTCACCTTCTAGGTAATAGGTGTTTTCATAGGCAACGGGATTCACAGTTTTATGGATTTTCATATTGACTCCAATCTCAAAGAATGTACTAAGATAAGTATAGCACAGTTGGGGAAAATAGGTAAGCATTTAGGATGAACTTAAAAACCAGCATGACTAGATGAAGACAGGCTGGTTATCAATTTATCAATATTGGAGAGGTGTCAATTGCCCTTCATAGGTTGCATAAACTCCGTCATTAGCTTGTTTGATGGATGTGATGTTTAGAGTGCCACCGTAGTTGGCTTCTCGTTTATCGCTATATTCACTATAACTTATCCTATTGGGCAGGTTCTGGTCGTTAGCATAGTATTGAACGACTGTTTTTTTATAGCTTTGCTGGCTGAATAGAAACAGGCAGCTAACTCCTAACACTAGGAGAGCAAAGATAGAAATAGCAGTTTTTTTCATAGGTGTTCTCCTTATAAACTAAAGGATAGAAGAAAGTATCTTGAGGATTTTTAATTCCAAAATCCAGTCAAGGTACCAGTGTATGTGACACGAGTTCCACCGTTTATTTTTCGTATCTTCAATGGAATTGGGGAAGTCAGAAAGTCTTTGGGTTACAATATGGTTTCCGTTCTTCTATCTCTCCTTCTATCACCTAAGTTTTAAATCTAACTTCGTAATATATTATAGACCAATAATTCAGAATTATCAAGCAATTCTGAATTATTTTTTTCTTATTCTGTTCCAATCTAGTTTTCATATTCTTAAAAAAGTGATAAAATGGTAGGAAGAATTGGAGAGTAGAGATGCCAAAAGAAGTGAATTTAACAGGCGATGAGGTTGTCGCTTTAACGCAAAAATATTTATCAAAAGAAGATGTTGCTTTTGTTCATAAGGCCTTGGTCTATGCTGTTGAATGCCACAGTGGCCAGTATCGGAAATCTGGCGAACCTTATATCATTCATCCTATCCAAGTGGCAGGTATTTTAGCCAAACTCAAGCTGGATGCTGTAACGGTAGCTTGTGGTTTCTTGCATGACGTGGTAGAAGATACAGAAGCGACCTTGGATGATTTGGAAAGAGAGTTTGGTCCTGATGTGCGGGTAATCGTAGATGGGGTTACCAAGCTTGGTAAAGTTAAATACAAGTCTCACGAGGAGCAATTAGCTGAAAATCATCGCAAGATGCTTATGGCCATGTCTGAGGACATCCGTGTTATCTTGGTCAAACTGTCAGACCGTTTGCACAATATGCGGACGCTTAAACACCTTCGAAAAGACAAGCAGGAGCGCATTTCCAAAGAAACTATGGAAATCTATGCCCCACTTGCCCATCGTTTGGGGATTTCCAGTGTCAAATGGGAATTGGAAGACCTATCTTTCCGTTATCTCAATCCTACGGAGTTTTATAAGATTACCCATATGATGAAGGAAAAGCGCAGAGAGCGTGAGGCCTTGGTGGATGAGGTGGTCACAAAATTAGAAAATTATACGACGGATCGTCACTTGAAAGGGAAGATTTACGGTCGTCCCAAGCATATTTACTCAATTTTCCGTAAAATGCAGGATAAGAGAAAACGGTTTGAGGAAATCTATGATTTGATTGCCATTCGTTGTATTTTAGATACCCAAAGTGATGTTTATGCCATGCTTGGTTATGTGCATGAGCTTTGGAAACCCATGCCTGGTCGCTTTAAGGACTACATCGCTAACCGCAAGGCCAATGGTTACCAGTCTATCCATACGACTGTTTATGGTCCAAAAGGCCCGATCGAATTCCAAATTCGGACCAAGGCCATGCACGAGGTAGCTGAGTACGGGGTTGCGGCTCACTGGGCTTATAAGAAAGGCATCAAGGGGCAGGTCAATAGCAAGGAATCAGCTATTGGGATGAACTGGATCAAGGAGATGATGGAACTCCAAGACCAGGCCGATGATGCTAAGGAATTTGTGGACTCTGTCAAGGAAAACTATCTGGCAGAGGAGATTTACGTCTTTACCCCAGACGGTGCTGTCCGTTCCCTTCCAAAAGATTCAGGACCGATTGACTTTGCCTACGAAATCCATACCAAAGTCGGGGAAAAAGCGACTGGTGCCAAGGTCAATGGTCGCATGGTTCCACTGACAACCAAGCTCAAGACAGGGGATCAGGTTGAAATTGTTACCAACCCGAACTCCTTTGGACCGAGCCGTGATTGGCTCAATATGGTCAAGACCAGCAAGGCGCGTAACAAGATTCGTCAGTTCTTTAAAAATCAAGATAAGGAATTGTCTGTCAACAAGGGTCGTGAGATGTTGATGGCCCAGTTCCAAGAAAATGGCTATGTGGCCAATAAATTTATGGACAAGCGCCACATGGACCAAGTTCTACAAAAGACCAGCTACAAGACAGAAGAATCCCTCTTTGCGGCCATTGGTTTTGGCGAAATCGGTGCTATTACTGTCTTTAATCGTCTGACTGAAAAGGAACGCCGTGAGGAAGAACGTGCCAAGGCCAAGGCTGAAGCAGAAGAACTTGTTAAAGGTGGCGAGGTCAAGGTTGAAAATAAAGAAACCCTCAAGGTCAAGCATGAGGGTGGTGTGGTCATTGAAGGTGCCTCAGGTCTCCTTGTGCGAATTGCCAAGTGCTGTAATCCAGTTCCTGGTGATGATATTGTCGGCTATATCACCAAGGGGCGTGGTGTGGCTATTCACCGTGTGGACTGTATGAACTTACGGGCTCAAGAAAACTACGAGCAACGTCTCCTTGATGTGGAATGGGAAGATCAGTACTCTAGCTCAAATAAGGAGTATATGGCCCATATCGATATCTACGGTCTCAACCGTACAGGACTGTTGAACGATGTACTACAAGTTCTCTCAAACACAACCAAGAATATATCAACAGTCAACGCCCAACCAACCAAGGATATGAAATTTGCCAATATCCATGTGTCCTTCGGCATTGCCAACCTCTCTACACTGACTTCGGTCGTGGACAAGATTAAGAGTGTGCCAGAAGTTTACTCTGTCAAACGGACCAACGGTTAATTGTCTGAGCTCTTACTAGAAAGGCTATTATGAAAATCATTATCCAACGGGTTAAAAAAGCCCAAGTCAGTATTCAAGGTCAGGTGCAGGGAAAAATCAATCAAGGCCTCTTATTGCTGGTGGGTGTTGGACCAGAGGACCAAGAGGAAGATTTGGACTATGCTGTGAGAAAGCTTGTCAATATGCGGATTTTTTCAGACGCAGAAGGCAAGATGAATTTGTCTGTCAAGGATATTGAAGGAGAAATCCTTTCTATTTCACAGTTTACCCTCTTTGCGGATACCAAGAAAGGCAATCGTCCAGCCTTTACAGGTGCAGCCAAGCCTGATATGGCATCGGACTTCTATGATGCTTTCAATCAAAAATTAGCACAAGAAGTGCCCGTTCAGACAGGTATCTTTGGAGCGGATATGCAGGTTGAGCTGGTCAATGATGGACCAGTCACTATTATCCTTGATACTAAAAATAGATAAGAAAGACCAAGCCCAGTCAGCTTGGTTTTTCTTATCTATCATAAAATACTCCAAAATGAAATCGGTTCTTGATAGGCTTGGGGGAAGTCTCTTTTCAAGCTTTGGCAGATACGATAGGAAGGGATGAGATGGCCTAGGATGAGGAGAACTCCTTGAAGGAAAAGTGGAATATTACTTAAACATATCAAGGAGAGAATGATCAGGCTATCCCATAGGAGGATTTGTAAGGCAAAGCGCCAGAATCTCGGTCTAATCTGGGAATAGAGTTGACTAAAGTGGTCACAAAGTTGGTTGGAAAGATAGATCAACAGTACAGGATGAAAGAAAATAATACTCTTCGAAAATCAAATTCAAACCACGTCAGCGTCGCCTTACCGTACTCAAGTACAGCTTGCGGCTAGCTTCCTAGTTTGCTCTTTGATTTTCATTGAGTATGAGCCAACCGCTATAAATCAAAATCCAATCCCAAGTGAGTCTATCTTTAAATGTCAAAAATGCCAGCATGATTCCATCGATGATAAGGAGTTGAATGGTTTTGATGAAGATGATTTTTTTCATGCTAAAACCTCCTTTTCCTTAGAGACACTCCCACAAAGAGATGTGTTTGTCGTAAAAGTCTGGATAGTTTTCTCTTAGGTAGTCTGTTGTCCTATAATATAAAGTAGAATGACAAGCAGTGACGATTGGCATAAGAGTGTAAAAGCGCTGAGAACTAATGAAGGTTAAAAGGACAAAAAATAGAAAATCAATGGAGAGAACCCCTAAATAGTAGAAGCGAATCTTTTTACTGATTTGAGGATAAATCTCAGCGAATTGATGTTTGAGTCGGACAAGCAAGCGAAATAGCAGAAGTAGCTGAGCAAGGATGAAAATAAAACCAGAGAGCAAGAGCCACTCAAAAGATGTCTCGAGTCTAGTGATAAAAAATGCAAATAGTAGTAAATCAATGACTGCAATTGCTGTAAAATGGATTCTAAAGAGTTTTTTCATGACAAGACCTCCCTCTTTTATCTAGCTTTATTCTACTCCAAAAGAATGGGAGTTACAAGTAAAATGATAAAAAATTTTAGTAAGGAGATTCTGTTAGATTTCTTTATTTGATTTCCTTCTTATTGTTCCACTTCTTCATCGTTCCAGACAAACAAAGCTCCGATTGCATTGAGGATATAAAAGATGTATTTTCCGATATTGGCAAAGTTTCCTTGAATGCCAGCCTTTGTCAGCTGAACGAAATTGTAAATCAACCAAAAGCCCCACTGAGTTGTCAGTTTCAATGCGTTCAAAGCATTGGCAATGAGGGATAGTGCAAAGGCAATAGTTGTTACGTAGGCGAGGAGATTCATCTTGCCCCCATAGCCGATATAGTTGGTCACAAAGGCAAAGAGGAAGGCGATGATGGAAATGATGATGGCCGCCAATTTTAGCTGTTTTTGGCTCATTTGGTTGGGTCTGCCTTCTTGCGAAGCTTCCCATTTCTTAATAGCAAAGGTATAGATAAGGAAGGTGACAGGATAGGTAATGATAGCCGCTTTATTTCCAAGGATATAATCAATGGTACCAGATAAAATCGTATTGATAATACCAAAGTAATTTCCCCATTTGCTTAATTTTCCCGTGAAACGAGTGGACAACATGGAAATCCCAACGTTGGTTACGGAAATCAATCCAAAAGGAACAAGAGCAGTCCATGGTCCCCAGTCTACAAATTTGTCGAGACGTGAGTTGAGGTAACCAGATGCAATTGCAATCCCAACGACCAAAGCAACCCCGAAGAGGTCAAACCATTTGGATGTCGCAAAAATTTTTAGTGATTTTTTCATATGTTAAAATATCTTTCTTTTTTACAAATATTCTACAACTAAATGAAAGTAAAATCAAATGATAGAAATAAAACCCTGAAAATAAAACTTTCAGGGTTGGTTGGGTACTTGAGAAATTAGTCGATTTTCTCGACGTAGAGTTGTTTAGCAATGTCCATACCTACTTGTAAATCCTCATCTTTACTAAGGATAGTGAAGGTGTTGCTGAAGCCATCAAACTGCTTGACTTGGAGCTGGTCACCGATGTGAAGTGAGTGCTTATCCAAATAACTGAGAATGTCAAAACTATCATGCACCCGAGTCAGGCGGTAGGCGCCAGCTTCCTTGATATCAGCTAGTGGGAGGTTATTGATTTCAACTAAGAGTTCTCCCTTGGCAGGAATAGTTCCTCCGTGAGGACAGGTTTTGGGGAATCCAAGCAATTTTTCCAGTCTCTCCACGAATAGCTCAGAGACAGTATGTTCCAAGACCTCAGCCTCCTCGTGAATCTGGTCACTCGTATAGTCTAAATGATGAACTAGAAAAACTTCAATCAAGCGGTGTTTACGGTAGAGTTCAGAGACCAGTTTAAGTCCAAGGTCAGTCAGTAGATAGCCACATTCCTTGTCCTTGAGGATGAGATTTTCACTTTTCATCCGTTTAATCATTTCAGTTACGGCAGGGGGAGAGACTTGCATACGAGCCGCAATTTCCTTGTTGGTGATTTTATGCAGGTCTGTGCCAATTTCATAAATACATTTTAGATAATCTTCTTTATTCGGGGTCATTCGTTTCCTCTTGTCTAATATCTTTATCTAGTATACCAAAAAAAGCTAGATTTCTCTAGCTGTGACTTTTTATGTTATACTTATTGCAAGAGAAAAAACGAGGAGATGAATATGACAAAAATAGCTCTTCTTTCAGATATTCATGGAAATACTACAGCCTTGGAGGCTGTTTTGGCAGATGCTCGGCAGCTAGGAGTGGATGAATACTGGCTTTTGGGAGATATTCTCATGCCAGGGACAGGGCGTAGAAGGATTTTGGACTTGTTGGCTCAACTACCGATTACAGCTAGAGTTTTGGGAAACTGGGAAGATAGTCTGTGGCATGGTGTCCGCAAGGAACTAGATAGTACTCGTCCTAGTCAACGTTATCTCTTGCGCCAGTGCCAGTATGTTTTAGAGGAAATTTCCCTAGAAGAAATCGAATTGCTCCACAATCAACCCCTCCAGATTCATCGTCAGTTTGGGGATTTGACGGTAGGAATTAGCCATCATCTGCCTGATAAGAACTGGGGGCGAGAGTTGATTCATACTGGAGCGCAAGAAGATTTCGACCGCTTGGTGACCAATCCGCCTTGTGATATTGCTGTTTATGGCCATATTCACCAGCAGTTGCTTCGTTACGGGACTGGTGGGCAATTGATTGTCAATCCGGGTTCGATTGGGCAACCTTTCTTTCTAGATGCTCAGTTGCGGAAGGACTTGCGAGCCCAGTATATGATTTTAGAATTTGATGACAAGGGCTTGGTAGATATGGACTTCCGACGGGTGGACTACGATGTGGCAGCTGAATTGCAGCTAGCTAAAGACCTCAAACTTCCCTATTTTGAGGTTTATTATGAAAGTCTGGTCAATGGGATCCACCATACTCATCATCAGGAATTTCTGAGAGAATTGGCCCAGAAAGAGGGCTATGATAGGGAATTAGATGCTTGGTTGAAAAGTGGTAACGATTGACATTACAACTAAAAAGGGTATAATAAAAGAAAAAGAAGAGTAGAGGCAGGGTAGCCTCGTAAAAAGGAGAAGAGGATGCAAATTCCAAGTAGATTTACCATTGCGACTCATATGCTGATTATTATCGCTCTCAAGGGGAAGGAAAGCAAGGTAACCAGTGATTTTCTGGCTGCTAGTGTCGGGGTCAATCCTGTCATTATCAGAAAGACCTTGTCCCAGTTGAAGAAGGCAGAGCTGATTTCAGTAGCGCGTGGAACAGGGGGAACAGATATTGTTAAGGATCTCAAGGATATTAGTCTTTTAGATGTTTATCAAGCGGTTGAGTGTCTTGGTAAGACAGGTCAACTCTTTAGTTTTCATGACAATCCAAATCCAAATTGTCCAGTTGGAGCTCATATTCATGATGTTTTGGATCAAAAATTGGAGAGAATCCAGCTGGCTATGGAGGCTGAACTTGGTCAGACTAGTTTAGAGCAAGTTGTGGCTGATGCAGAGAGTCAGATGAAGGAGTGAATTCTTCTTTAAAGCAAAAAGCTTATGAAAAGGCAAAAACCTTATCATAAGCTTTTTATCTATTCTTCCAGGCTTGGTAACGGGTATCAATCAATAATTGAGTGAGGCGTCCCATGGTTTCCCTTTCTTCTGGAGTGAGGGATTGCGCTTGGATAAAGAGATGATGAATGTGTTCAAGTGCCTTGAAGGAAGATAGGTCATTGATGGAGCTAATCCCAGCATCTAGAATGGTGCCAAAGAAGAGGTCGAAGTAGAGCTGAAGTTCTTCGTCAGGGACTGTCGCTACCCATTCTTTGAAGGTTGTGTCTACTTGTTGACTATCGCTGTTGGTCTTATCCAGTTGGACAAAGTGCTTGTCCTCAATTTGCCAGCTAAAGGTATCGTGCTGGGCGATGCCACCCAAGGCAGTGCTATGAACGATGATTTGGTGGGCAGGAATTTCCAGCATCCTACCGATAATGGAACCTTGTGGAATGAAGACCTTGGTTCTATCCATTATCCTTTGATAACCTTCGGTCTGTGTTAATTCTGTGTGGAGACCAGGTGCATCAAATGTATAAACTGCTACGATTTGATTTTGCAAGCTTTGCTCAATTTGGCTAGCAGCATAGATGGATAAATTTCCTCCCTTGGAATGCCCAGCTAGAATGACCTTTTGCTTAGGATGTTGGGCAAAAAAGTTCTTTAAATAGCGGAGGGCGTGCTTCTGAGCAGGAATTTCCTTCATGTAAGTCAGGTGGAAATCTTCCTTCCAGCCAATGATACTATCATCAGTCCCACGAAAGACAATCAGATAGGTATCGAGAGTGAGGCGGTAGGTCATAGCCGCAAACTGTTTTTGCAGTTCAGGGTCGATGTCGTTGATAAAATGGGAGAGTTTGCAATTTTTGAAGCGTTTATGTTGAGCTAGTTCATCTAATAGATGGAGGCGATTTTTGCTGGTCAACATGTTTGGCTCTCTTGGAACCTGAAGTGCCAGGTCTAAAAGTCGCTGAGGACTTGTGGAGACCAGATTATCAAAGGTGAGGTAGGTAGCTTCTGTTAAGGCTAGAATGTCTAACTCATTCAAAGGTAAGTCGTAAAAGGAATCGTAAGCGACATCTTTCAGGTAGTCAAAAATATTGGCCATAAGAGCTCCTTTCTTTTTATTTATCTTATCAAATTTCCCTTAAATTAGCTACTAGGCTTGCCTCACTATGTTGGCTAAAAACAAGCTATGTCAAATTCAGTTTCAGTCCTTCTAGCATGGAAAAATCTGTTATAATAATAGAAAAGGAGGAGCGCATGCACAAGATTTTATTAGTAGAAGATGATCAGGTTATTCGTCAACAGGTCGGGAAAATGCTCTCTGAATGGGGATTTGAAGTGGTTCTGGTAGAAGACTTTATGGAAGTTTTGAGTCTTTTTGTCCAGTCGGAGCCTCATCTGGTCCTCATGGATATTGGCTTGCCCTTGTTTAATGGCTATCACTGGTGTCAGGAGATTCGCAAGATTTCCAAGGTACCCATCATGTTTCTGTCTTCGAGAGACCAGGCTATGGATATTGTCATGGCAATCAATATGGGGGCGGATGACTTTGTGACCAAGCCTTTTGACCAGCAGGTTCTTTTAGCCAAGGTTCAGGGCTTGTTGCGTCGTTCCTATGAGTTTGGGCGTGACGAGAGTTTACTGGAATACGCTGGTGTTATCCTCAATACCAAATCCATGGATGTACATTATCAAGGGCAAGTCTTGAACTTGACCAAGAATGAGTTTCAGATTTTACGCGTGTTGTTTGAGCATGCAGGCAATATTGTAGCGCGTGACGACCTGATGCGAGAACTTTGGAATAGTGACTTTTTCATTGATGACAATACCCTCTCTGTTAATGTGGCTCGTTTGCGTAAAAAGTTGGAAGAGCAGGGCTTGGTAGGATTTATCGAGACCAAGAAAGGGATAGGGTACGGACTGAAGCATGCTTGATTGGAAACAATTTTTTCTAGCCTATCTGCGCTCCCGTAGTCGTCTGTTTGTCTATCTACTTTCTTTGACGTTTCTGGTTTTGCTCTTTCAGTTTTTATTTGCCAGTTTGGGAATTTACTTTCTCTACTTTTTCCTTCTCTGTTGCTTTGTAACCATCTTATTTTTCACTTGGGACATATTGGTGGAAATGCAGGTCTATCGCCAGGAAATTCTCTATGGGGAGAGGGAAGTCAAATCACCGTTGGAAGTAGCTTTAGCAGAAAAATTAGAAGCGCGTGAGATGGAACTCTATCAGCAGAGGTCTGACGCAGAAAGAAAACTGACGGATTTGCTGGATTACTATACCTTGTGGGTCCATCAGATTAAGACCCCCATTGCAGCCAGTCAACTCTTAGTTGCAGAAGTAGCCGACCGCCAACTGAAGCAGCAATTAGAACAGGAAATTTTCAAGATTGACTCCTATACCAATCTAGTTTTACAATACCTGCGTTTAGAAAGTTTTCATGATGATTTGGTCTTAAAGCAGGTTCAAATTGAGGACCTTGTCAAGGAAATAATTCGTAAATACGCTCTTTTCTTTATTCAAAAAGGCTTAAATGTCAATCTACATGACCTTGATAAAGAAGTCGTGACGGATAAAAAGTGGTTACGAGTGGTTATTGAGCAAATCATCTCAAACAGTCTCAAGTACACTAAGGAAGGTGGCCTAGAGATTTATATGGAGGGGCAAGAGCTTTGTATCAAGGATACAGGAATCGGGATAAAAAACAGTGACGTCCTCCGAGTCTTTGAACGTGGTTTCTCAGGATATAATGGACGCCTAACTCAGCAGTCATCTGGACTTGGACTTTACCTATCTAAGAAAATTTCTGAAGAACTGGGTCACCAGATTCGTATAGAGTCTGAGGTCGGTACAGGAACGACAGTGCGGATTAGATTTGCTCAAGTGAACCTAGTCCTTGAGTGAGCATGATAGATAAGAGCCCAGGATAAAACAACTGGGTTTTTCTATCTTTAACTGTGTATCCTGGTAAATTATTTTATCTACTATAAACAAATCTTTGAGGGATATGAAGACCACGAACGAAAAGGTAGGTCTAGATCAAAAGCAGATTAAGCAAACCAATAACAAGCAAATCTTGACAGTTTTCTTACTTCCTGTAATTTTTGCATTTCTCCATTGGCCTTTGCTTATCATATGCTTAGTTTGGTTCTAGAGGTTATTGAAGTAGTCGATGATAACATGAGGTTGACGATAACTTTCTCTATCTGTTCAATTGATAGATTTCGTCAGAGAAAGACTGTAAAATTTTTGATATAATGTTAAGGATGGACTGACGGATACTTAGAGGATAATTTTCAAAAGAATTACAGGTGAGAAGAAAAATATGTAAGATTGGACAGAAGTCTCTCTACCATCATCCATGTAGAAACAAGATTATATGACATAAAAGGAATAACCAATGACCGGAAACTATTCAACACGTGAATACCGTGAGAAATTATATGATGATCTTCATGTTCGATTAAGAGATACAGTGATTTTGATGTGTGCGATTTTTATTGCCTCTATCGGCCTAAATATGAATTCAACAGCTGTCATTATTGGAGCCATGCTGATTTCTCCTCTTATGACACCGATTGTTGGACTGGGGTTTGGTTTAGCTATTTTTGATACGCGTTTAATCAAGCAATCTCTAGAGGTTTTATTTACTCAAGTATTGGTCAGCTTACTTGTCTCGGCTCTGTATTTCTGGATTTCTCCCTTATCTTATGCAAGTAGCGAATTGATTGCACGAACCTCTCCAACCATTTGGGATGTTCTCATTGCTATTGCTGGTGGGATAGCAGGCGTAATTGGTTCAAGGAAAAAAGAAGCAAACAATATCGTGCCAGGAGTAGCCATTGCAACAGCTCTGATGCCACCTATCTGTACTGCAGGTTACGGTTTAGCTAATGGAAATGTACGATTTTTATTTGGAGCTCTCTATCTTTTCTTGATCAACTGTGTTTTTATCATGCTAATCAATATTGTTGGAACAAGAATTTTGATGAGAAAATCTCCCTTAAGTTCATTTAAAGAGCTAAATATTAAAATGAGAATTGGGTTGATATCCTTGATTGTATTATTGATTCTTCCGGCTAGTTATTCAGCAGTCACTCTGACGATAGATCAAGCGCGAAAAGAAGGAATCAAACAGTTTGTAGGAAAAGAGTTCGCCAATCATACGGTCATTAATCAAGTCTATAAGTCAAGGAACAATGAATTGGTCTTGACGGTTGTTGGAGACCCGATTTCAGAAGAGGAATTAGAAACGCTCCACCAAAAACAAGTCTCTTACGGTATTCAATCTGTTCAATTGAAAGTCAATCAAGTTCATAATTCGACAAAATTAGACGGTGAGATGACCAAGGAATTTTATGAGACCATTAACAAGTATATCGATCAAAAACTCTCCGAAAAAGATTCACAAAAAGATCTCGTAAAAGAAAATGAAGCAGACAAGGAATAAGGATATTGACCTTATCTAACTCATGAAAGCAAGTCTTGTGTGGTGGTTTGGTCAATCACTACTAGCTTGGATTAAATAATACTCTTCGAAAATCAAATTCAAACCACGTCAGCGTCGCCTTACCGTACTCAAGTACAGCTTGCGGCTAGCTTCCTAGTTTGCTTTTTGATTTTCATTGAGTAAAAATATAAAAAGCAACAGCTGTTTCAGTTGTTGCTTTTTAGCTAGCTAGGATTTTATCTCTTATTTCTCAACTCGTGATTTGTTGGCGATATCAGCTAGGATAGCTTGAACAAAGTCATCAACTGAGACAGTTTGTGTTTCTTTTTGGCCATAGCGACGAACGTTGACTGTTCCGTCTTCCATTTCCTTGTCTCCAACGATCAATTGGTAAGGAATCTTGCTTGTTTGTGAAGCACGGATCTTGAACTGCATTTTTTCATTGCGCTCATCTACATCTGCACGGACACCGCGGTCACGGAGTTTCTTAGCCACTTCCCAAGCGTAGTCCACGTGTTTTTCGTTAGATACTGGGATGAGGGTTACTTGGTGAGGTGCAAGCCAAGTTGGGAAGGCACCCTTGTAGTTCTCAATCAAGATAGCTGTGAAGCGTTCCATAGTTGAGATAACTCCACGGTGGATCATAACTGGACGGTGCTCTTCGCCATCAGCTCCGATGTATTTAAGATCGAAGCGTTCTGGAAGCAAGAAGTCAAGTTGGATAGTAGAAAGAGTTTCTTCTTTTCCAAGGGCGGTCTTAACTTGAATATCCAATTTTGGTCCGTAGAAGGCTGCTTCACCTTCGGCTTCAAAGTAGTCAACACCCATTTCATTAAGAGCTGCACGAAGCATGGTTTGGGCATTTTCCCACATCTCATCGTTATCAAAGTACTTGTGAGTATCTTGAGGGTCACGAAGAGAGAGGCGGAAGCGGTATTCAGTCAAGTTGAAATCTTCATAAACATCGATAATCAACTGGAGGGCACGTTGGAATTCTTCTTGGATTTGTTCTGGAGTAACGAAGAGGTGACCGTCGTTGAGCGACATCTCACGCACGCGTTGAAGACCAGTGAGGGCACCAGATTTTTCATAACGGTGCATCATACCGATTTCAGCGATACGGATTGGCAACTCACGGTAAGAGTGAACATGGTGTTTGAAGACTTGGATGTGGTGCGGACAGTTCATTGGACGAAGGACAAATTCTTCCCCGTCACCCATGTCCATAGTTGGGAACATGTCTTCTTGGTAATGATCCCAGTGACCAGAAGTCTTGTAAAGTTCAACAGAAGCAAGTGGTGGAGTGTAGACGTGTTGGTAGCCAGAAGCCAACTCCTTGTCTACGATGTAGCGTTCCAACTCACGACGAATAGTCGCACCATTTGGCAACCAGAATGGCAAACCTTGACCAACCTCTTGAGAAATCATGAAGAGATCAAGCTCTTTACCGAGTTTACGGTGGTCGCGTTCCTTAGCTTCTTCACGCATTTGAAGGTAGTTTTTCAAGTCTTTCTTGTCAAACCAAGCTGTACCGTAGATACGTTGCATCATAGCGTTGTCGCTATTTCCACGCCAGTAAGCACCTGCTACATGGAGAAGGTGGAAGATTTGGATGCGGCCTGTTGATGGGACGTGAGGGCCACGGCAGAGGTCTACATACTCACCTTGACGATAGATAGTCAAACCACCTTCGTCTTCAGAGTGTTCTTCAATCAATTCTAATTTGTAAGGGTCGTTCTTGAAGATTTCACGTGCCTCGTCTTTAGTCACTTCTTCACGAATTGATGGGAAGTTTTCTTTGACAATTTTTTGCATTTCTTCTTCGATACGAGGAAGGTCTTCGTTAGAGATTTGACCAGCTGTGTTGTCTGTATCGTAGTAGAAGCCGTCTTCGATGGCTGGACCAACTCCCAAGTGAATGTCTGGGAAAAGACGACGAGCTGCTTGGGCGAACAAGTGAGCAGCTGAGTGACGCAAGATTGGAAGGGCATCTTCGTGATCAGGTGTCACAATTTCGATGCTTCCATCTTCAGTGATAGCACGAGTAGTGTCGATGAGTTTGCCGTTGAATTTACCAGCCAAGGCCTTTTTAGCTAGGGAATTGCTGATCGATTGGGCAATTTCAAAAGTTGTAACGCCAGATTCGAATTCACGAACAGCGCCATCTGGGAAAGTAATGTTAATCATGATGTTCTCCTTTTTATTATTTCATAGTTTTTAAGCATTGACTTTTTTGCAGACTACTTCCTGGTCTTAATGTTCAATTGCTTTTCTTTATCAGAGAGGAAGTTTTCCATTTCCGTCAGAATGTCTATATCCAGACGTTGAGAAAGTTCTACTAGCCACCAGATATTTTCTGAAAGTTTTTGTTCCAGTGTGTAGGGTGTTTCATCATAGTAGCGTCCTTGCTTTGTCATCACCAATCGTTGGAAATTTCCAATATCATTAGACAAAGCCAAGAGGTCTTCTTCTACCGTCCACTTGGAATCATGATGCTTAACTTCCAGTTCGTGATAAGCTTGTCGGATTGCCCAACTGCGCTCCACTAATTCTTGCAACTCCATAGTTAGCCTCCTCATACAAAAATTGCGACATCCTCGAAAGGACGTCGCAACGTGGTTCCACCTTCATTTATGTTCCTCAAAAAAGAGAGACACCTCTGATTGGCTCTAACGTGGCCACCGTTTTATGTTTTCATAAAAAACTCAAGAGTAGTGTCAGTTTAGGCTTTCTATGCGTTTCCAGCAACCACGCACTCTCTAGTAGAAAGGGACTAAGTGACTTGTCTCTATGGATTATTATAGCATGATTGTGAAAATTTTCAAGATATTTGTAGATTTTTTTGAATTTCCTTGTTGGAAAGGCGTTGGTAATCAGCTATGGTAATATTAGCAGAAATTGGCAATCTTAATTGTGTTAGTGAAGCAAAGAGAAAGAAAGTAAATCTGTTGACAAAGATGTTAGTTATTGGTAGAATAGGGATTGTCGTAAAGACAAATAACTTCTTCTTGGTTGCAGGCATGCCAACCTGTCACTCGGATGAAGCCAAATAAAAAGGAGAAACATCATGGCAATCTCAAAAGAGAAAAAAAATGAAATCATCGCACAATATGCACGTCACGAAGGTGATACAGGTTCAGTAGAGGTTCAAGTTGCTGTCCTTACTTGGGAAATCAACCACCTTAACGAACACATCAAACAACACAAAAAAGACCACGCTACTTACCGTGGGTTGATGAAGAAAATCGGTCGCCGTCGTAACTTGCTTGCATACTTGCGTAAAAACGACGTTAACCGTTACCGTGAGTTAATCAACTCTCTAGGACTTCGTCGCTAATCTGCTTTATTTTCCACTTACATTGCGTTGTCACCTTACCTCGATATACTCAAGTATAATCTTCGGTTACGGTTCCTAGCACTGTAAGGTAAAATAAACCAGATCTTCTCCCTTCGGGGAGATTTTTTGTTTCACTAAAAATTTTGTACAATCTTCGCCTCGTCGCCTAGTCAATAAACGGTTTATCCAGCAAGACTGGAGCTCTCTGATTTTCAGAGGGCTTTTTTATTGAGGTTTTATCGGTCACAATTTTGGAGACTACAAAAACCTCAAATGGTATCAGCTAATTACACCATAAAGGTGCGTAGCTACTCGGCTTGAAAAGCCGAGTAGCTGTCTGCAAGCCCCCTCGGAGAGCCCACACTTTACGAAGTAAAGTATAATATGTTATACTTTACATGGAAGTAGTCACCGAATTCCAGTTAGAAATTACTTTGTAACTACGTTTTGAGGAGGAGTAAAATGCTTTCCTATGTTCGACATTACCCACTAGCGATAGCTAAATTAATGTGTCTGTGCTCTCCTAAAATCTGCTGATTTATTACTGACCAATACAGGAGGTTTTTTATGGGACAGACAATCATATCTGCTATTGGTGTTTATATTTCCACCAGTATCGATTATTTAATTATTTTATTTATTTTATTTGCACAGCTATCACAGAATAAACAAAAATGGCATATTTATGCGGGGCAATATCTAGGCACAGGCTTACTTGTAGGGGCGAGTTTAGTTGCTGCTTATGTCGTTAATTTCGTGCCTGAAGAATGGATGGTTGGATTGCTTGGTTTAATCCCTATCTATTTAGGGATTCGCTTTGCAATTGTTGGAGAAGGTGAGGAAGAAGAGGAAGAAATTATTGAAAGATTAGAACAAAGCAAGGCAAATCAACTGTTTTGGACAGTTACATTGCTGACAATTGCGTCTGGCGGAGATAATTTAGGTATCTATATACCTTATTTTGCTTCGTTAGATTGGTCACAGACCCTCGTGGCGTTGCTTGTGTTTGTAATCGGCATAATTATCTTATGCGAGATTAGTCGGGTGTTATCCTCTATTCCGTTAATATTCGAGACAATTGAAAAATACGAGCGAATCATTGTGCCCTTAGTATTCATTCTACTTGGACTATATATCATGTATGAAAATGGCACGATAGAGACTTTTCTGACCGTGTAGATTTTTTTGTTTCACTAGGATTTTAGCCCGAGCTCAAATCAGCTCTCTGACTTCAGAGGGCTTTTTATGTTGTTTTCTTACCTCGATATACTCAAGTATGATCTTCGGTTACGGTTATTAGTACTGTAAGACCAACTATATTCATTTTTCTCATCTTGTTCCATTGTTGAAAATATGGTATACTTTTCATGAGAATTTTCTAAATTTTTAAGATTCTATCAAAGGAGGTTTGCATGCTTTCCAAATTTTCTGGAAGCCGACAAGACCAGCAATTTGTGTTACTTTTAGTTATTTTGCTAGGTATTTTAGGGATTTCTCTCTTTCTAGCAGTTTCAATGGGATCTGTTGCGATTGATCTAGGAGATACCTATCGGATTATTTTGAGCAGGTTGGGATTTCCTCTTGAGATAGGAGAGGTTTCCAAGTCTACTCTTGCCATTGTATGGAACATGAGATTCCCTCGAGTATTGTTAGGTCTGATAGTAGGAGCAGGCCTTTCTATGTGTGGTAGCGTGATGCAGTCCACAGTGAACAATCCCATCGCAGAGCCCTATGTCCTAGGCATCTCTGCTGGTGCAACTCTAGGGGCAACCTTGAGCATCATTTTTGGTTTAAAAGTGATGATTAGCCTTGGAGCTTTTCTTGGAGCTATTTTGGCAACAATTGTTGTTCTCATCATTGCCTCTATGCAGGGAAGAATGACGACTTCTAGTCTGATTTTATCAGGAACGGTGGTCAACGCTCTCTTTCTGGCTTTTTCAAACTTTATTATCTCAGTCGGAGCTAATGCGGATAGTGTGATGACCATTAAGTTTTGGACAATGGGCTCGCTTGCTGGGACTACCTGGGCAGACTTGGTCCTGCCAACTATAGTAGTAGGAATGGCCTTTCTATTTTTCTCTACTCAGTATCGTGTTTTCAATGCGATGATGATGGGAGATGAGGCTGCTTTAACTTTGGGAATTCCCTTACGCTTTTATTGGTATCTTTATGTGACCATGGTGGCTGTGCTAACAGCAGTCTTAGTGGCAACCTGTGGGATTATTGGATTTGTCGGTCTGATTACTCCACATTTAGCTCGAGGGTTAGTAGGAACGAATTACAAGAGGCTTTTTCCTGTTGCAACCTTGCTAGGTGCCCTCTTTGTCGTCTGGGCAGACGTATTCTCTCGTATCATCATTCCAAATGCAGAGCTTCCTATTGGTATTTTCACAGCCTTAGTAGGTGCTCCCTTCTTTATCTACATTGTTGGAGATAGGCGAAGGGAGGTGAGAGTCTGATATGGACTTGATTTGTCAGGATATCCATTTTGGACTAGGAGAGAAAAAAATCCTCAAAGGAGTCTCTCTTAAGGTTGAAGGGAATCAATTTCACACGATATTAGGACCAAATGGAAGCGGGAAAACCAGTCTACTTAAACTTCTCTATCGTCAGGAAAAGGCGGACAAAGGCTTGATAAGTCTAGATGGAAAGCCTCTGGAACAATGGACGCTCAAAGAAACAGCCAAGCAAATGGCAGTTGTGACCCAGTTTAACCAGCTGCAGTTTGATTGTACAGTTGAGGAAATCGTCTTGCTGGGAAGAACTCCCCACCTCTCTTTTTTACAGAAGGAAAGGGAAAGAGATTTTACGCTCGTTCAAGATGCCCTTGTTAAGGTGGATATGCTTGAGAAGAAAACTCGTCTCTATTCGTCTCTTTCAGGGGGAGAGAAACAGCGAGTTTTGTTAGCCCGTGCCTTGGCGCAAGAACCGACTCTCTTGCTCCTGGACGAACCAACCAATCACCTGGATATTAAGTATCAGCTAGACTTGTTGGCCATTGTGAAAAATCTCAAGGTCAATGTTCTAGCTGTCCTACATGATATTCAACTTGCTTGTCGCTATTCGGATTATCTCTATCTGATGAAAGAGGGGGAAATCCTTTACCAAGGGACTCCAAAGGAGACCATCACCCCTGAGTCATTGCAAACTGTATACGGAGTTCAAAGTCAGGTGACTTGGACCGAGGATCAGCAAGCTATGATTCACTATTTATAAGAATGAAAAGGAAAACAAGATGAAAAAAACACTCAGTATTTTACTCGTGACAGTAGCTACCTTAACCATGGCAGCTTGTGGCAATACTACTACAGAAAAAACTACCACACAGTCTAGCACAGAAACAAGTCAAAAGACGAGCACAGAGACGACTTATCCGTTAACGGTTAAGACCTACGATGCTAAAGGAAATGAAGTCGAACAAGTTTTTGACAAGGCACCTGAAAAAGTTATCACTAACAATCTTTCAACCACTGAAATCTTATTGGAGTTGGGGTTGAAGGATAAAATTGTTGGCATGCTCAATCCAGACAATGCTGTGACGGACAAATACAAGGATGCGATTGCGACGATTCCTCAAATTGGGGATAAAAAAACAGTCTCACAAGAGACAGTCCTTTCTTATGAGCCAGACGCTGTGATGGGTCGAAACATGATGTTTTCTGAAAAATCCTTGGGGACAGTTAGCACTTGGAATGAAAATAAAATTCCAGTTTATACGCAAAAAGCTTCTCTCTCAACAATTCAGCAAGATTTGGGGAATATTGTAGAAGATGTCAAAAATCTTGGAATGATTTTCAATGTTCAGGACAAGGCCAATGAATACGCAGCCCAATTACAAACTAAAATTGACGCTGTTAAGAAAGCAAACTCAGCAAGCCAAGGTGAAAAGAAAAAGGCTTTGATTATGGTTGCTTATAATGATGAAACCTTCGGTGCCTACAAGTCTGCTTTGCAAGAAAGTTTGCTGAACCAACTTGGCTATACAAACGTTGCTACGGGGACATCAGGCTTGACCTTGGAAAACCTCGTGTCAATGGATCCTGAATTGATTATCTATGTAACCAGCGACCGCAATAAAAAATTGGATGAAAAAGCAGTAGAGTTGATGAAGGCAAATGCTGTTTTGGAAAGCGTTCCTGCTATTAAGAATCAAAAAATCATGACTATTTCTTACGATGAATTGATGGACTATGGTCCAGCAGTGATTGATTCCCTTGAGAAAATAAATGACTTTATCAATAAATAATGAGTTTGATTGGGAAGGAATTCAAGTTAAAATCAGCCTTCCTTCTAACTACGACCCCAATCAAACCTATCCGGCTATTTTATTGAATGATGGAAACTTGGATTTCCTATCGTCCCTTTCCGAATCTGTGATTTTAGTGGGCTTGACCTCTAAAAATCGCTTAGACGACTACACTCCCTGGGCAACATCAGCTCTGAGAGATGGAGCTCCAGATTTTGGAGGTCAGGCCAACGTCTATCATGATCATTTATTTGGAGGTCTTTTAGACAAGTTGCAGTCGCTTTATCGCCTGGACAAAGATCGCCTTGCCTATGGAGGTTACTCACTAGGTGGTTTGGCGGCAGTCTACAGTCTTTTCAGCTTTGACAAGGTCTCCTGTGTCTTTTCAATCTGCGGTTCCTTTTGGTATCCTGATTTTGTGACTTACTGCAAGGCAGAGACAGTGAAAAATCTAGACTGTTTGCTGTATTTACAGAATGGTCAAACAGAAGGAGCCCATCATACCAATCGCTTGGCTCAAGCACCAGCCTATGCTGAGCAGATCCATACCAGTCTTCAGAAATGCTATCCGAACGATCAGTTTGTCTTTGACCCTTATGGGCACCATGAACAAGTGACTGAGCGATTTTTAGCCTTTTCTAGCTGGTTGGCCCAAAAATGGAAAATCAAGTAAAAGAATTATCCCTTGGCACATGCCAAGGGATTGTTGTATTTATTTAATACTCTTCGAAAATCAAATTCAAACCACGTCAGCGTAGCCTTACCGTACTCAAGTACAGCTTGCGGCTAGCTTCCTAGTTTGCTTTTTGATTTTCATTGAGTATAACAAAGAGCCTCTCTCTTCTTATCTGGATTCCATACGAAGCTTGCGATAAAGCTAAAGATGATGGTTAGGATAGCGAGGATAATGGCAAGGATGAGAGCAGGTATGCGGATAAACCACCAGAGTGGGTTTGGTTTTTTATCGTTGTGCCATTGTTTGGTTTCTTGGTCCAGACGTTGGAATTCTGTTTGAATACGATTGGCGACTGTTTCAATGCCTTCATCATTCATTTTCTTGATATCTGAGATATCGATTGGATTTCCAAAGTTCATATCGACACGCTCACGGCTAACCAAGCCCTTCAAGGTCATGGGACCCGTATAGGTAACAGGCATGATACGGACCTTGGCCATTTTGGCAATCAGGGCAACGCCACCCTTGACATCGTTTGAGTGACGGCTCCCACTTGGAAACATGATAAGAGAGCGATCACTTTTTTTGAGAACGTTGATAGGGTATTTGATGGCTGAGGCGCTAGGATTTTCACGGTCGATAGGAAAAGCACCACACATACGGATCCACCAGCCAAAGATACGGTTGGTAAAGAGTTCTTTTTTGGCCATAAAGATAAATTGTTTTGGTTTGGTCGCAAAGGCCATGTAAACAGGATCCCACCAGGTACGGTGAGGGGCAACCAGAATATAATTTTCATCTTGATTAGGAATTTTATCAGTATTATGATAGTGGGCATTGCCATTGATGGACCATAGGAGCAAGACAACTAATCCACGTAAATAAGTATAAAACATGCGATCTCCTTCGATTGTTTTCTTGTTATTATTATACCTTATCAAAGGAGGGCTGGCAAACTTTTTTCCGTGACTAGGTGCATATTTGAGATGAGATTAGAATTCTTTTAGAAAAAATGATATGATAGGATTCATGGATAAAAATAATATTGTGGGATTAACCCAAAGAGAAGTCAAGGAAAGACAGGCTAAGGGCTTGGTTAATGATTTTACTGCTTCTGCCAGTACCAGCACTTGGCAAATCATCAAACGAAATGTCTTTACCCTTTTTAACGCTTTGAACTTTGCCATTGCTTTGGCACTTTCCTTCGTGCAGGCTTGGAGCAATCTGGTCTTCTTTGCTGTTATCTGCTTTAACGCTTTTTCTGGTATTGTGACCGAGCTACGGGCCAAACACATGGTCGATAAGCTCAATCTCATGACCAAGGAAAAGGTTAAAACCATCCGTGATGGCCAAGAAGTGGCTCTGAATCCTGAAGAATTGGTGCTAGGAGATGTCATTCGTTTGTCTGCTGGAGAACAGATTCCTAGTGATGCCTTGGTTCTAGAAGGCTTTGCAGAAGTCAATGAAGCCATGTTAACGGGGGAGAGTGATTTGGTGCAAAAGGAAGTTGGTACCTTGTTTTTGTCTGGAAGCTTCTTAGCCAGTGGGTCAGTTTTAGCTCGTGTCCATCATGTCGGTGCAGACAACTATGCTGCCAAACTCATGCTGGAAGCCAAGACCGTTAAACCAATCAACTCCCGTATCATGAAATCGCTGGATAAGCTAGCTGGTTTTACTGGGAAGATTATCATTCCTTTTGGTCTGGCTCTCTTGCTAGAAGCCTTGATGTTAAAAGGCTTGCCTCTCAAGTCATCCGTTGTAAATTCGTCTACAGCCCTTTTGGGGATGTTGCCCAAGGGAATCGCCCTTTTGACCATTACTTCGCTCTTGACTGCGGTGATTAAGCTTGGCTTGAAAAAAGTCTTGGTACAGGAGATGTACTCTGTTGAGACCTTGGCGCGCGTGGATATGCTCTGTTTGGACAAGACGGGTACCATTACCCAAGGAAAGATGCAGGTGGAGGCAGTTCTTCCTTTGACCGAAGAGTATGGAGAGTCAGAGCTTGCTATCATCTTGGCCAGCTATATGGCCCATAGTGAGGATAAAAATCCAACTGCCCAAGCCATTCGACAGCGTTTTGTGGGAGAAGTTACTTATCCTATGATTTCCAATCTTCCTTTCTCAAGCGACCGCAAGTGGGGAGCTATGGAATTGGAAGGTCTGGGGACAGTTTTCTTAGGAGCGCCTGAGATGTTGTTGGACTCTGAAGTCCCAGAAGCCAGAGAGGCCTTGGAGAGAGGGTCACGTGTCTTGGTCTTAGCCCTCAGTCAGGAAAAACTAGACCATCACAAACCACAGAAACCATCTGATATTCAGGCTCTGGCTTTGCTGGAGATTTTGGACCCCATTCGAGAAGGAGCAGCTGAGACGCTGGACTATCTCCGTTCTCAGGAAGTGGGACTCAAGATTATATCTGGTGACAATCCAGTTACGGTGTCCAGCATTGCCCAAAAGGCTGGTTTTGCAGACTATCACAGCTATGTAGATTGCTCAAAAATCACTGATGAGGAATTGATTGATATGGCTGAGGAGACAGCTATTTTTGGACGTGTTTCCCCTCATCAAAAGAAACTCATCATCCAAACGCTGAAAAAAGCAGGGCATACAACAGCTATGACTGGGGATGGAGTTAATGATATCCTGGCTCTTCGTGAGGCGGATTGTTCTATCGTGATGGCTGAAGGAGACCCTGCGACTCGTCAGATTGCCAATCTGGTTCTCTTGAACTCTGACTTTAATGATGTTCCTGAGATTCTCTTTGAAGGTCGTCGTGTGGTCAATAACATTGCCCATATCGCCCCGATTTTCTTGATAAAGACCATCTATTCTTTCTTGCTCGCAGTTATCTGTATTGCCAGTGCTTTACTAGGTCGGTCTGAGTGGATCTTGATTTTCCCATTCATTCCAATTCAGATAACCATGATCGACCAGTTCGTGGAAGGTTTCCCGCCATTCGTTCTGACTTTTGAGCGAAATATCAAGCCTGTCGAGCCAAACTTCCTCAGAAGATCCATGCTTCGTGCCCTACCAAGCGCTCTCATGGTCGTGTTCAGCGTACTCTTTGTGAAAATTTTTGGAAGTAGCCAAGGTTGGTCTGAGTTAGAAATCTCAACCCTCCTCTATTATCTACTTGGGTCTATTGGTTTCTTATCCGTATTTAGAGCCTGCATGCCATTTACCCTATGGCGTGTCCTCTTGATTGTTTGGTCAGTAGGAGGCTTCCTAGCCACAGCTCTCTTCCCAAGAATTCAAAAACTGCTTGAAATTTCGACATTAACAGGACAAACATTATCTGTTTATGGTGTCATGATGTTGGTCTTTACTGTGATTTTCATTATAACCAGTCGCTATCAAGCCAGAAAATAAAGAAAGACTGCAATCTGTGGATTGCGGTTTTCTTATACGACGAGTCTATCGTAGATCTGATGTGCAAGGCCTATGTGTCTATTATAGTAGATTGAAATAAGATATGATCAAATCAATTAGGAAAGTTAATACTCTTCGAAAATCAAATTTAAACCACGTCAGCGTCGCCTTACCATACTCAAGTACAGCCTGCGGCTAGCTTCCTAGTTTGCTTTTTAATTTTAGTATAGTATAAAAACTGTCAGATGAAGGGATGGTGAAATCGTATAGTGTATTGAAATAAGATATGAACAAATTGATTAGGAAAGTCAAATTAATTTCTAGAAATGTTTTAGTAGTCTCTGTGTACTATTATAGTTTCAATCTACTATATCTATACGAATAGAAACGTGACGGTAAGGCATATAGAGCTCGTAAGAGGACGAGAAAGTCTGCAACCTTAAAAAGAACTAGATAAATCCACTAAGTATGGTTACTCTAGTTCTTTTTCGTTTATTCAATACCCAAGATTTCCTTAATATCATCAACGTTCAGATTGCTTCTACTTTCTTGTCCTTCAAGGACGGTGTTGAAGAGTTCTTTTTTACTTTCTTGGAGTTCTTGGATTTTTTCCTCTATGGTTCCAAGTGTGATAAGGCGATATACATCGACTTGTTTGGTCTGGCCAAGGCGGTGGCTTCGTCCGATGGCTTGCATCTCGACTGCTGGATTCCACCAGAGGTCACAGAGGATGATGGTATCAGCTCCTGTTAGATTCAGTCCTGTTCCACCTGCTTTTAGGGAAATGAGGAAGCAGTCTTTTTCACCTTGATTGAAGAGATTGACCATTTCTTGACGTTTATCTGAAGGTGTTTGTCCTGTTATTTTAAAGTGAGACATTTCTTTTTTCTCTAGTTCTTGCTCAATGAGATCAAGCATAGAGGTGAATTGTGAAAAGATAAGTGGTCGTGCTCCTTTTTTACGAATGGTGTCCAGGAGCTCGAATAAGCTGTCTATTTTTCCACTATCCCCTGTGTAGTCTTCTAAAAAGAGAGCTGGGGTATTACAGATTTGTCTAAGTCGGGTCAGTCCTGCTAATATTTCAATTTTATGACGTTTAATCTCATCAGCGCTGGCTCCTGCAACCATTTCTTGCATACGTCGAAGTTGAGCTAGATAGAGCGTTTTTTGTGAACTACTGAGTTCATTGCTGTAGAGGTGCTCGCTCAGTTCAGGCAATTCTGTCAGAACTTCGTCTTTTTTCCTACGCAGAACAAAAGGTTGAATCAGTTTAGCAACGAGTTGAGGTGACAATTTTGAAAATTCCTTTTTACTTGGTAAGAGTCCTGGTAATACTATCTGGAAAATAGACCAAATCTCTTCGAGACGGTTTTCGATAGGAGTTCCAGATAGGGCATAGCAGGTCTTGACATCAAATTCTCTCAAAGCTTGTGCTGTTTTGGTCTGACTATTTTTTATCATCTGTGCTTCATCTAAGATGAGGTAGTCGTAAGACTGCTTTTGATAGTGTTCAAGGTCAGATCGAAAAGATGGATAGCTTGTAATAGTGATAGTGGCAGATTTTTCGATTTGCTTGATACGCTCAGTTTTTGTGCCATAGGCTACTTCAACCTGTTTGTGAGGTACAAATTTTCGGAATTCTTCCTTCCAATTATAAAGAAGGCTGGCTGGAGCTAGGATAAGAGCTTTCTGGTCTGGTTTAAGGTTGGCTTCCAGAAGAGTGATGGTTTGCAAGGTTTTCCCTAGCCCCATATCGTCCGCCAGAATTCCTCCAAAATGATAATGATCCAGCATACTCAGCCATTTGACTCCTTCTTTCTGATAGGAGCGAAGTTTGGCCTTGACTTCATAAGGCTTGATATCAAATTCTTCAGGGTGGGTCAGGTCATAAGCCATCTTTTTGAAATCACGAGAAAAATTGACATGTTCATTGTCTTTGAAGGTTTCAGAAAGGCTAAAGGCACGAGATTTGTGCATCTTGATTTTTCCGTCTGAAAATTTAGCGCGAAGCTCTTGGAGACTTTGGGCAACCTTGAGACTTTCATCGTCAAAGACTAGAACCTTTCCTTGCTTGGTTTGGTAGTGGCTTTCTTGATTCCATAAAGCTTGGATAGCTTTTTCAACCTCATCTTCTGAAATCATAGAAAAATCAAACTGAACTGAAAGGAAGCCGTCGTCGTCAAAAATGTCAATGACAGCAGGATCTTCTACTAAGAGTTTTTCAAGCGATTCATCTAGTTGAACTTGACCCAGAGTACGAAAACGGGGTAGTTCTTTTAGGAAGAAATCAACGACTTTTATTTTAGAAAGACTATGAAATTCCTCTTTGAAACCAGCAGAAAGCAGTTGATGATAGATTTTTCTGGCTTTGCTAGCTTGGTAAGTATAGGGGAGGGTTAGGAGATCTTGTTTAGAATGGACTTGTTTTTCTCCAAAGGACCACACCATGTTGAGGGCAATTTCATTTCTAGTCTTGGAGAAGGCAAAGATGGGGATGAAGTCATGGATTTGTAATTCATCTGGGATACTGATAGGAACATAGTTTGAGATGATATTACAGACTTGCATGAGTTCAGCCTTATTTTCCTTTGAAAAGATAAGAGGAGAACTTTCTTGATAATGGTAGATCCAAGTAGCTAATTTATCTAAAAAGTAACGGTGCTCTTTTTTGATGATGTGGAAGTGATTGTGTCGAATCCAAAGTTTTTCTTGAATAATGAAACCAAAATAAGCTGTATTGATGATTTCATAATGGTTATTAGATTTGACAACTTTAAAAATTTCTTCTTCCGGGATAAAGGGACTATCATCTAAGAATATAAGAGGGTATTCGGCTTTTGAGGTTACATATTGGAAGACATCCAAAGCTTGAAAAAGTGGCACGAGGTCGTTTAAATAGCTAACAGGAGCCTCTAAATAGCGTCCGCAATCTCTAGGGCTAATATCGTAACCGAAGTTGAAATAAGAATGTTCATTTCTATCGATGAAATATTTTTTGATATAGAGGAGTAAGTTTTGGGACGCCTGATTAAACTGGTCTAATGATAAGTTGATTGTCCCGATTTTCTGTGAAACAAAGTAATCTTCCTGTTGGAAAATGAGAAAAATGAAGTGGGCTATGTCCTTGATAACATAGGAACGAGAAGCCTGTTCAACCTGTAGTTTTAAGGTCCAAGCTAGGCTATGATTTCGGATTTCGACTTGTCCATGAAGGGAAAGTGAAGGCGCCGTCGCTTTTTCTTCTACCAGTTCGTCATGGAGTTCTTCAGATGGCAAGGTAGGGATCAGTTGGCTGGCAAAACTTGGTTTATGACTAGATTTACGAATGCGTTCTTGAATAACTTGGGGTAGACTACGAAAGTAGAGATCCATGGCAACCCAGTGTTTACAGACTTCCTGATTTTGGAAATCATTACATTCGCAATGAAAACCAGTCAAATCGAAGTGCTCCATACTGGTCAGGATGTTGGGTTCCAGATACATGGAGATGCCATTATAGGTATTGGGATGCTTAAAATATTCTTTGTTTTCAGTATCAAAATAGTTTTTTATCTGTTGGAAAATGGTTCGTCCATCCATTCTCATACGAGCAGGTAGTCTATCGGGAACCGTCATTGAAGTAACCTCTGTTCTAATCATTCTTTCCTCTATCTTATCAGATTTTATAGGAAAAGAATAGATTTATCTTACATAAATTGCATCTTGATAGGGAGTGGAAAAATAAAGAGTTTCTCTTGATTGTAAATCTTTCAATTGGATCCATCTATTGCCTTAGGCCATTGAAACTTATTTCGCTGGAGCTACTTACATTACTGGAAAGTTGGGGATTGAAATGTGGTATAATAAGAGGTAATAGAGTTTTGGAAAGTGAGAGAAGATGATTTCAAAGAGATTGGAATTAGTGGCTTCCTTTGTGCCACAGGGAGCCATTTTGCTAGATGTGGGAAGTGACCATGCTTATCTGCCTATCGAGTTGGTCGAAAGAGGCCAAATCAAAAGTGCCATTGCGGGTGAGGTGGTGGAAGGCCCCTATCAGTCTGCGGTCAAAAATGTTGAGGCGCACGACCTAAAGGAGAAAATTCAAGTCCGTTTAGCAAATGGCTTGGCAGCCTTTGAAGAGACAGACCAAGTGTCTGTCATTACCATTGCTGGTATGGGTGGTCGTTTGATTGCTAGGATTTTAGAAGAAGACTTGGACAAGTTAGCTAATGTAGAACGATTGATCCTCCAGCCCAATAATCGTGAAGACGACTTGCGCATTTGGTTGCAAGACAATGGTTTTCAGATTGTGGCAGAAAGCATTCTAGAAGAAGCTGGCAAGTTTTACGAGATTTTGGTGGTGGAAGCGGGACAAATGAAGCTATCAGCCAGTGATGTTCGCTTTGGTCCCTTCTTGTCCAAAGAAGTCAGCCCAGTCTTTGTCCAAAAATGGCAAAAAGAGGCTGCTAAGTTAGAGTTTGCCCTCGGACAAATCCCAGAAAAAAATCTGGAGGAACGTCAAGTTCTAGTAGATAAAATTCAAGCCATCAAGGAGGTTCTCCATGCTAGCAAGTGAAGTTATTAAGGCGTATGAAGCCTTTTGCCCCCAGGAATTTTCCATGGAGGGGGATAGTCGTGGTCTGCAAATTGGAACTTTGGACAAGGATATCCAAAGTGTCATGGTTGCTCTGGATATTCGTGAAGAAACGGTGGCTGAAGCCATTGAAAAGGGTGTGGATTTGATTATCGTCAAGCACACGCCGATTTTTCGTCCGATCAAGGACTTGGTAGCCAGCCGTCCGCAAAATCAGATTTACATCGACCTGATCAAGCATGACATTGCAGTTTATGTCAGCCATACCAATATTGACATCGTTGATAATGGGCTCAATGACTGGTTTTGCCAGATGCTAGGCATTGATGAGACGACTTATCTGCAGGAAACAGGCCCTGAACGTGGAATTGGACGTATTGGAAATATTCAGCCTCAGACATTTGGAGAATTGGCTCAACATGTAAAGCAAGTATTCGGCCTAGATAGTCTTCGAATGGTGCATTATCAAGAGAGTGATTTGCAGAAGTCTATTTCAAGAGTGGCCATCTGTGGTGGAAGTGGGCAGTCATTCTATAAGGATGCTTTAGCTAAAGGAGCGGATGTCTATATCACTGGTGATATTTACTATCACACTGCCCAGGATATGTTGTCTGATGGCTTGCTAGCCTTGGACCCAGGTCACTATATCGAAGTGCTTTTTGTGGAAAAAATTGCAGAGCTTCTTAATCAATGGAAAGAGGAAAAAGCCTGGACAATCGATATTGTACCTAGTCAAGCATCTACCAATCCTTTCCACCATATCTAGTTAGAAAGTGAAAACAATGAAAAAAGTTGCCATTATCGGAGCAGGGATTGTGGGGGCAACAGCTGCCTACTACCTCTCGAAAGAAAGTGACCTAGAGGTGACCGCTTTTGACCATGGACAAGGTCAAGCTACCAAGGCCGCAGCAGGAATTATCAGTCCTTGGTTTTCCAAACGCCGCAATAAAGCCTGGTACAAGATGGCACGCTTGGGGGCTGACTTTTATGTGGATTTGTTGGCTGATTTAGAGAATTCAGGGCAAGAAATCGACTTTTACCAACGTTCGGGAGTCTTTCTCCTGAAAAGGGATGAGTCCAGGTTGGAAGAACTCTATCAACTAGCCCTCCAGCGCAGGGAAGAATCTCTCTTGATAGGGCAATTAGCCATTCTGGACCAAGCATCAGCTAATGAATTATTCCCTGGCTTGCAGGGATTTGATTGCTTGCTCTATGCTTCTGGTGGAGCGAGAGTAGATGGTCAACTCTTAGTGACTCGTTTGCTGGAAGCCAGTCAGGTCAAGCTGGTCAAAGAAAAAGTGACTCTGACACCTTTAGCATCAGGTTACCAGATTGACGAAGAGGTGTTTGATCAGGTTATTTTGGCGACGGGAGCTTGGTTGGGGGACTTGTTAGAACCCTTGGGTTATGCTGTGGATGTCCGTCCCCAAAAAGGACAACTACGAGATTATCAGCTTGCCCAAGACATGGCAGCTTATCCTGTGGTTATGCCAGAAGGGGAGTGGGATTTGATTCCTTTTGCAGGTGGGAAATTGTCCCTAGGAGCTACTCATGAAAATGACATGGGGTTTGATTTGACGGTAGATGAAACCTTACTCCAGCAAATGGAGGATACGGCCTTGTCTCACTATCCTAGTTTAGCAGAAGCTACTTCAAGGGCTGAGCGTGTGGGAATCCGTGCCTATACCAGTGATTTCTCTCCTTTTTTTGGGCAGGTGCCAGAATTGGCAGGTGTCTATGCTGCTAGTGGACTAGGTTCATCAGGCCTCACAACTGGTCCTATCATTGGTTACCATCTAGCTCAACTGATCCAAGACAAGGAGTTGACCTTGGACCCTCTAAACTATCCAATTGAAAACTATGTCAAACGACTAAAAATCGAATAAGTATTTTACTGAAATTTTATCCCCCCTCTAGGATGGCAAATGACATTCCCTATCAAAAATGGTAAAATAAGAAAAAATAATCCGAGAATCGAGGAAAGAAGATGCAAGAAAAGATTTTGGTAACGGGTGGAGCAGGTTTTATTGGAACTCACACAGTTATTGAGTTAATCCAAGCAGGTCATCAGGTTGTTGTGGTGGATAACCTTGTCAACAGCAATCGTAAAAGTTTAGAAGTTGTTGAGAGAATTACAGGAGTTGAAGTGCCTTTCTATGAGGCAGATATTCGTGACACAGATACCCTCAGAGATATTTTCAAGCAAGAAGAACCAACAGGGGTCATTCACTTCGCTGGCTTGAAGGCTGTCGGTGAATCTACCCGTATTCCTCTTGCCTACTATGACAACAATATCGCTGGAACTGTTAGTCTTTTGAAGGTAATGGAAGAAAACAACTGTAAAAACATCATTTTCAGTTCTTCTGCGACAGTTTACGGAGATCCGCACACAGTACCCATCTTGGAAGATTTCCCACTTTCAGTGACCAATCCATACGGTCGCACTAAGCTTATGCTAGAGGAAATTTTGACAGATATCTACAAGGCAGACTCAGAATGGAATGTGGTCTTGCTTCGTTACTTTAACCCAATCGGAGCCCATGAGAGTGGTGATTTGGGAGAAAATCCAAACGGTATTCCAAACAATCTCTTGCCATATGTGACTCAAGTAGCCGTTGGGAAATTAGAGCAAGTGCAAGTGTTTGGAGACGATTACGATACGGAAGATGGAACTGGTGTTCGTGACTATATCCACGTTGTCGATTTGGCTAAAGGTCACGTTGCAGCTCTGAAAAAAATCCAAAAAGGCTCAGGTCTAAACGTTTATAACCTTGGAACAGGTAAAGGATACTCAGTTCTTGAAATTATCCAAAATATGGAAAAAGCAGTGGGACGCCCAATTCCTTACCGCATCGTAGACCGTCGCCCAGGAGATATCGCGGCCTGCTATTCAGATCCTGCAAAAGCCAAAGCAGAACTCGGCTGGGAAGCAGAACTCGGCATCACCCAAATGTGTGAAGACGCATGGCGTTGGCAAAGTAAGCATCCAAATGGATTTGAAGACTAAGATGGTGATGTCAATCATTGTCCCCTGTTTAAACGAAGAGGAAGTACTTCCTCTTTTTTATCAGGCTTTGGAAGCTTTACTTCCAGATTTGGAAACAGAAATCGAGTATGTCTTTGTCGATGATGGATCAAGTGATGGAACCTTGGAACTTTTAAAGTCCTATCGGGAGCAAAATTCGGCAGTTCATTATATTTCTTTCTCTCGAAATTTTGGCAAAGAAGCAGCCCTCTATGCAGGCTTACAATATGCGACAGGAGACCTAGTGGTGGTGATGGATGCAGATCTCCAGGATCCTCCTAGTATGTTGCTAGAGATGAAAACCTTACTAGACCAAAATGCAGATTTAGACTGTGTGGGAACACGGAGAACTAGTCGGGAGGGAGAACCCTTCTTTCGCAGTTTCTGTGCTGATCTATTTTACGGCTTCATGAAAAAAATTAGTCCAGTAGCCCTGCCGTCAGGTGTCCGTGATTTTCGCATGATGAGAAGATCTGTAGTAGATTCCATTTTAAGCTTGACTGAGTCCAATCGTTTTTCTAAGGGACTCTTCGCATGGGTCGGTTTTAAAACCCACTATCTGGACTACCCAAATGTCGAAAGGCAGGCTGGAAAGACAAGTTGGAGTTTTAGGCAACTCTTTTTCTACTCCATTGAAGGGATTGTTAATTTTTCAGATTTTCCCTTGATTATAGCCTTTGTGGCTGGTCTCCTATCTTGTTTTATTTCTTTGCTTATGACCTTTTTTGTTGTGGTTCGGACTCTCATTTTGGGAAATCCGACATCAGGTTGGACCTCTTTGATGGCTGTTATTCTCTTTCTTGGGGGCATTCAACTCTTGACCATTGGGATTCTTGGCAAGTACATCAGTAAGATTTATCTAGAGACTAAAAAAAGACCACTTTATCTTATCAAAGAAAAAAGTGATCTTCCTGATTTTACAGAAAAAAATAAAGTGAAAAGACTATAATTTTACATGGAAATATGCTAAACTAGAAAGAGTGAAACGTTCTTGTCGGTATTAGAGTTAATCTTTAATCAAGGCACGTGTCGGACAGTTTCTAACAGCTTCTACGACGTCCTGACTAGGAGAGATTTCTTTTTCTAGTTGGTCAGGGTCATCGTAAAAACGCACGATCCCATTATCGTGGTAGTCAAATAAGTCAGAATAAGTTTGGCAAAGCCCACAGGCAATGCAACGTTCAGGTATAAGTGTGATTTTCATATTTATATTGTAATAAGAAAAGTAAAAAAAAACAAGGAGTAAGGTATGGCAAAAGAACCGTGGCAAGAAGATATTTATGAGAATCAAGAGGAAACAAGAACACAACGTCGTAAGAGAGAACAAGGTGGAGGAGTCGTTGCTAACCGTATCTTAACTATCTTAGCAAGTATTTTCTTTGTGATTGTAGTTGTGATGATCATTGTTCTTATCTATCTTTCATCGGGTGGGAGCAATCGCACGGCAGCCTTAAAAGATTTTCACGATTCTGATGCAAGTGTAGTACAAGTCTCATCTTCAAGCAGTTCCCAGCCTGAGCAGAGTTCAGAGCCAGAATCTACTTCTAGTAGTTCAGAAGAAGCTGCTAATCCTGAAGGAACGATTAAAGTTCTAGCAGGAGAAGGGGAAGCAGCTATTGCAGCTCGTGCTGGAATCTCCATTGCACAGTTAGAAGCCTTAAATCCTGGGCACATGGCTACAGGATCTTGGTTTGCTAATCCAGGTGATGTTGTTAAAATCAAATAGGAGTTGATATGAAAACAATTCAAATTGCTATTGACGGTCCTGCTTCAAGTGGTAAGAGTACGGTCGCAAAAATTCTTGCCAAGGATTTTGGATACACCTATCTAGATACAGGTGCCATGTATCGTGCAGCGACTTACATGGCTCTCAAGAACCAATTAGGAGTTGAACAAGTTGAAGAACTCTTAGACTTATTGGACCAGCATCCAATCAGTTTTGGACGCTCAGAAACTGGGGACCAGCTTGTCTTTGTAGGAGATGTGGATATTACCCATCCTATCCGTGAAAATCAAGTGACCAATCATGTTTCAGCTATTGCAGCAATTCCTCAAGTGCGTGAGAAACTAGTTTCTCTCCAACAAGAGATTGCCCAGCAAGGTGGGATTGTCATGGATGGTCGTGATATTGGGACTGTTGTATTGCCACAAGCAGAATTGAAAATTTTCCTAGTAGCTTCTGTCGATGAGAGAGCAGAGCGTCGTTATAAGGAAAATGTTGCCAAGGGAATTGAAACAGACCTTGAAACCCTCAAAGAGGAGATTGCTGCGCGTGACTACAAGGATAGCCATCGTGAGACTTCGCCTCTCAAGCAAGCAGAGGATGCTGTCTACCTTGATACAACAGGTTTGAACATTCAAGAAGTAGTTGAAAAAATTAAAGCAGAAGCTGAAAAAAGAATGTAAATGTAGAAAAGCCGATAGATGGATATCGGTTTTTTCCTAAATTTGTCAAAATGCTGATTTTAAGGTATAATAGTTGCTGTTCGAGAAATTTTGATTTTCAAAGAATAGTGAATGATGATAAGGAGAAAACATGAACAACCTACCAAATTGCCAAAAATGTAACTCAGAGTACGTCTACGAAGACGGTGCCCTACTGGTTTGCCCAGAGTGTGCCCATGAGTGGAATCCTGCTGAAGTTGCAGAAGTAGAAGAGGGCCTTGTTGCTATCGATGCCAACGGAAATAAATTGGCTGATGGTGATACAGTAACTCTCATCAAGGACTTGAAAGTAAAAGGTGCGCCAAAAGATTTGAAACAAGGGACGCGCGTGAAAAATATCCGCATCGTAGAAGGCGACCACAATATCGACTGTAAAATCGATGGCTTTGGCGCTATGAAACTTAAATCAGAGTTTGTGAAGAAAATTTAAGCATGTTAAAACACTATAAACTTGTATTTTATAGCCGTATCTTCTTGTTTCTAGCGGCTTTTACGGGAGTTTATCTTGAAATCGCCAAGCATGGTGGATTTGGGATGTTGCTCTATTATACGGTTCTATCAAATCTTTTAGTAGCGATTTTTACGCTCTATCTTCTAAAGGTTATGAGCCGTTTAGGTGAAAACTGGCAAAGGCCAAGTCTCTTGCGTTTAAAAGGTGGGGTCACCATGAGTATCATGATTACCTGCGTGATTTACCATTTCCTTTTAGCGCCCATTGCGACTAATTTCTATACTCTGGAAAATTTCCTTTGCCACTATATCGTCCCCCTCTGGTTTTTAGCAGATACCCTCTTGTTTGACAAACAGGGTCAATACAAAATCTGGGATCCAGTTGTGTGGACGATTTTACCCTTGCTGTATATGATGTTTGCTCTTTTTAATGGTTTGGTATTGAAACTAGACATTCCTAATTCTAAGGTTAGTCCTTTTCCTTACTTCTTTTTGAATGTGAACAAGGGTTGGGATGTCGTGTTCAAGTGGTGTCTGATTATCTTTGTTGCCTATATGGTGGCAGGATTTATCTTCTACTTTATTAAGCAAATCAAGAGAAAGTCATCCTAAGATACAAGGGATTCATTTTCTAGTTTAAGAAGGAGTCTACAAACTAATGAGACTTCTTCTTTTCTTGCTTGATAACCATCAAAAAAATAGAAGATTAAAAGAAAGATAGAAAGAGATTTCATGAAACAATTTTTAGAACGGGCCAGTATTTTGGCTCTCTCCCTCGTTTTGATTACCTCCTTTTCGATTTCAAGTGCCCTACCAGCCATGTTTGACTATTATCAAGGCTATCCTAAGGAACAAATTGAGCTCTTGGCGAGCTTGCCATCCTTTGGAATCATGATTATGTTATTACTAAATGGTTTCTTAGAAAAAATATTCCCTGAGCGCTTACAGATTAGTTTGGGATTACTGATTTTATCACTCAGCGGGACGGCTCCCTTCTGGTATCAGGCCTATCCTTTTGTCTTTGGAACACGGATTCTCTTTGGTTTGGGAGTTGGGATGATCAATGCCAAGGCTATTTCCATTATCAGTGAACGTTATCAAGGGAAAACGCGAATTCAGATGTTAGGGCTACGCGGTTCTGCAGAAGTCGTGGGAGCTTCTCTCATTACCTTGGCAGTCGGCCAGTTGTTGCCCTTTGGTTGGACAGCTACCTTTCTAGCCTATAGTGCTGGATTTTTGGTGCTGACACTTTATCTGCTCTTTGTCCCTTATGGAAAAGAAAAGAAAGAAGTCAAGAAAAAAGCGAAGGAAGCAAGTCGTTTAAGTCGAGAAATGAAAGGCTTGATTTTTACCCTAGCTATTGAAGCGGCAGTTGTAGTTTGTACCAATACAGCTATTACCATCCGTATTCCAAGTTTGATGGTGGAAAGAGGACTGGGGGATGCCCAGTTATCTAGTTTTGTTCTTAGTGTCATGCAGTTGATCGGGATTGTGGCTGGTGTGAGTTTTTCTTTCTTGATTTCTATCTTTAAGGAAAAATTGCTCCTCTGGTCAGGTATTACCTTTGGTTTAGGGCAAATTGTGATTGCCCTGTCTCCATCCTTGTGGGTGGTGGTGGCAGGAAGCGTTCTGGCTGGCTTTGCCTACAGTGTAGCCTTGACGACGGTCTTTCAACTTGTCTCTGAAAGAATTCCAGCTAAACTCCTCAATCAAGCGACCTCATTTGCGGTTTTAGGCTGTAGTTTCGGAGCCTTTACGACTCCATTTGTTCTAGGGGCAATTGGGTTACTAACGCAAAATGGGATGTTGGTCTTTGCCATTTTAGGATCATGGTTGATTGTAACCTCTATCTTTGTCATGTACCTACTTCAAAAGAGAGCTTAGGATTGTTTTCCTAAGTTTTTCTTTTGATACTCAATGAAAATCAAATAGCAATCTAGAAAGCTAGCCGCAGGTTGCTCAAAAGACTGCTTTGAGGTTGTGGATAGAACTGACGAAGTCAGTAACCATATCTACGGTAAGGTGAAGCTGACGTGATTTGAAGGAATTTTCGAAGAGTACGAGACTTTTGTACCCATACAATATTTGTTTTAGGACCTTGTCTATAGACTAATTTCTTGATAAAATAGAAGTTATGACAAGATACAAAGCAACTATTTCCTATGATGGTTATGCCTTTGCTGGTTTTCAGCGCCAGCCACATGCGCGTAGCGTTCAGGAAGAAATTGAAAAAACCTTGACTAGATTGAATAAGGGGCAAGCTATTACCGTTCACGGTGCTGGTAGGACTGATAGTGGTGTTCATGCTTTGGGACAGGTGCTTCATTTTGACCTCCCCTATCAAATGGATGAGGAGAAACTTCGCTTTGCTCTGGACACCCAGTCCCCTGAAGATATTGATGTGATTTCGATTGAGCTTGTGGCGGATGATTTTCATTGTCGTTATGCCAAGCACAGCAAGACCTATGAGTTTATCGTGGATAGAGGCCGTCCTAAAAATCCCATGCGCCGTCACTATGCTACTCACTTTCCTTATACGCTCGATGTGGAGAGGATGCAGGAGGCCGTCAAAAAGCTAGAAGGAACCCATGATTTCACAGGTTTTACAGCCTCTGGAACCAGTGTAGAAAACAAGGTTCGCACCATTACAGAAGCTAGTCTCAGGGTTGATGAGACAGGGCAGTTTTTGACCTTTACCTTTTCAGGAAATGGCTTCTTGTATAAACAGATTCGCAATATGGTGGGGACACTTCTCAAAATCGGAAATAATCGTATGCCAGTAGAGCATATTGACTTGATTTTGGAGAAGAAGGACAGGCAGCTAGCTGGTCCAACGGCAGCACCGAATGGCTTGTATTTAAAGGAGATTCGTTATGAAGAATAATCGTATTTTAGCACTTTCTGGAAATGATATTTTTAGTGGTGGTGGTTTATCAGCAGATTTAGCTACCTATACCTTGAACGGCTTGCATGGTTTTGTAGCTGTGACTTGTTTGACAGCCTTGACCGAAAAGGGGTTTGAAGTCTTTCCAACTGACGATGTCATTTTTCAACATGAATTAGATAGCTTGCGTGATGTGGAATTTGCAGGGATTAAGATTGGTCTTTTACCAACTGTCAGTGTGGCTGAGAAAGCCTTGGACTTTATCAAACAACGCCCAGAAGTACCTGTAGTATTGGACCCTGTCTTGGTCTGCAAGGAAACGCACGACGTGGCTGTCAGTGAACTCTGCCAAGAGTTGATTCGCTTTTTCCCTCATGTCAGTGTGATTACGCCTAACCTCCCAGAAGCAGAATTATTGGCTGGTCAAGAAATCAAAACCTTGGAAGACATGAAAACTGTAGCGCAGAAATTGCATGATTTAGGCGCGCCAGCAGTTATTATCAAGGGAGGCAATCGCCTTAGTCAGGACAAGGCTGTGGATGTCTTTTATGATGGACAAACCTTTACAGTCCTAGAAAATCCTGTCATTGAAGGGCAAAATGCTGGTGCAGGTTGTACCTTTGCCTCTAGCATTGCCAGTCACTTGGTTAAAGGTGCTGAACTTTTACCAGCAGTAGAAAGTTCTAAGGCTTTCGTTTATCGTGCCATTGCACAAGCAGATCAGTATGGAGTAAGACAATATGAAGCAAACCAAAACAACTAAAATCGCCCTTGTATCCCTCTTAACCGCCCTTTCTGTGGTTCTAGGTTATTTCTTAAAAATTCCAACACCGACAGGAATTCTAACTCTTTTAGATGCTGGTGTCTTCTTTGCGGCCTTTTACTTTGGTAGTCGTGAAGGGGCTGTAGTCGGAGGACTAGCAGGTTTCTTAATTGATCTCTTATCAGGCTATCCTCAGTGGATGTTCTTTAGCTTGGTCAACCATGGCTTGCAGGGATTTTTCGCAGGATTTAAAGGAAAAACTCAGTGGTTAGGCCTTATCTTAGCAACGATTGCCATGGTAGGGGGCTACGCCTTGGGTTCAACTTTGATGAATGGCTGGGCTGCAGCCCTACCAGAAATCCTACCAAATTTCATGCAAAATATGGTAGGGATGATTGTAGGAATTATTCTTAGTCAAAGTATCAAGAAGATTAAGTAAAGAGGCTGAGCCAAAAGTCTTTCAAATCAGAAAAACGCATAGTACAGTGTTGAAACCTTGATACTATGCGTTTTTATTGTGGAAAGATTTTCCGAGAATATTAATCAAAATAAAGTAAATCTTTGCTGGTGCTTGTAAAGAGGTCGAAGCCGTCCTTGGTAACAACACCGCAGTCTTCGATACGGACACCGACTTTACCAGGGATATAGATACCTGGTTCAACGGAGAAGCACATGCCTTCTTCGATGACCATGTCGTTTCCTTCCATGATAGATGGGAATTCGTGGACATCCATACCGATACCGTGACCGAGACGGTGGTTGAAGTACTCGCCGTAACCAGCTTTTTCGATGACCTCACGGGCAGCACGATCCACTTCATGAGCAGTTACACCTGGCTTGATAAAGTCAAGAGCAGCTTGTTGGGCTTCAAGGGTCAAGTTATAAATGTCTTTCTTGAATTGGTCAGGTTTGCCGACTGCGACTGTACGAGTCATATCTGACGCATAGCCGTTGACTAGAACACCCAGGTCAAAGAGGAGAAGAGCGTTATTTTCAACCTTGTTTGCTGCTGGGATACCGTGTGGATTTGCAGCATTATCACCAGTCAAGACCATGGTATCAAAGCTCATTTCATAGCCTTCACGTTTCATAGCAAAGTCGATTTGGGCGATGATATCTGTCTCAGTCTTATCAAGAGAAATATTGTCGAAACCAACATGAACAGCCTTGTCCGCATAGAGACCAGCCACCATCATTTTTTGCACTTCGTCAGCTGATTTGATGAGGCGCATGCGTTGGATACGAGGAGTGAGGTTTTCAAACTCAGCAGTCTCAAAGACACTTTTCAAGCCATGGTATTTGGTCAAGATGAGATTGTCAAACTCAACAGCAACGCGTTTGAAGTCGTGCTGTGGAAGAGCATGTTTCATTTTTTGCCATGGGTTTTCAGAATCCACATAGCCGACAACTGGGAAGGGAACGGTACTGCTTGCACGTTCTACTTCAAGGGCTGGGACAAAGAGGAGAGGTTCCTGATCCGCTAGGACAAAAAGGAACATTTGGCGTTCATGGGGATCACTGTAAAAGCCAGTGAGGTAATTGATTGTGACGGGGTCAGATACGACAGCGACGTCTAGTTTTTCTGATTCAAGATATGTTACGATTTGTTGTAATTTAGACATATGCTACCTTCTTTCTACCCCTCTATTTTGGCAAAAAAAGAGAGAAAATGCAAGGGAGAAGGGTAAAAGAACAGGTAAAAAGAACTCCGCTAAGATAACAGAGTTCTTTGATATAATTTCCCTTTGTTTAAGAAAAGTTAGCCTTGCTTTTGACGTCGCTATATTCTTCAGCGATTTCTTGACTGAGAATGTCCTCATAGGCAGGGAGTTGGATGTCCTGACCATATTTCTTCTTGAGGGCAGTAGTGACTAGGCGATAGGCCAGATTGGCATTACGAGAGAGGATAGGCCCGTGGAAGTAGGAACCAAAGACATTCTTATAATGAACCCCTTCGCCGACTTTTTCTTCGTTGTTTCCATTTCCATAAACCACCTGTCCTAGCGGTTTTTGGTCATCGGAAAGGAAGGTACGTCCCTGATGATTTTCAAATCCATAGTAGGTTTCATTGAAATCTTCATTGTGAATCTTGATGTCACCGATAAAGCGGTTATTGGTCTGGTTGAGGGTGTAGTGACCCATAACCCCTAGCCCTTCGATACGTTTACCTGAAGCTTCAACATAATATTGGCCCAATAGTTGGAAACCACCACAGATAGCCAGAACCACACCGTCGTTTTGGATGTAGTTGTCAATGCTCTCTTTTTTAGCGGGTAGGTCGTCTGCAATGATACTCTGTTCAAAGTCTTGACCCCCACCGAAAAAGGCGATATCATAGTGGTTTTCATCAAAATCATCATGGAGAGAAACGATGTCAACCGTCACATGGGCCCCCAGCTTTTCAGACACATACTTGAGCATGAGGATGTTTCCATTGTCCCCGTAGGTATTCATGAGGTTTCCGTAGAGGTGGGCAATGTTGAGCTGATAGGGGTAATTGCCATCTTTTGAGGAAAGTGAAGTATAAACCATCAGTTCATCTCCTTTCTAACAATCTGACGACTAGCCAGCAGTTCGCGGAATTCCAGCATAGCAGTATAGGTAGCCAGGATATAGGCATGCTTGCAGTCTTGATTCTCAATGGTCTTAAGAACTTGTTCCAGATTACTTGTCTCAGTGATTTTTTCAGCTGGATAGCCTGTTACTCGGAGGCGACGTGCAATTTCAGAATGGCGAACACCGCCAGCGTTGATTTCGGGAATGTCCATCTCAGTGATTTGTTCAAAGTCAGCATCCCAAATCCAGCTAGTATCAATTCCGTCCGCATAGTTGGCATTAAGGAGAACAGATAGGCTAAATGGATAAGGCGCTAGTTTAATCATTTCGATAGCTTGAGTTGCACCGACTGGATTTTTAATCAAGACGAGGGTACATTCCTTGTCACCGATATGGAAGGTTTCCTGACGACCAAAGACAGCACGGCTCTTATCAAATCCCTGCTTGATGAGTTGTGAATCGGCACCGAGGAAACGGGCGATAGCCACAGCAGCTAGAGCGTTATAGATATTGTAGAGTCCACCGATTTGGATACCGTATTCTTGGCCGTCTATGACAAAGCGAGAGTGATTGTTGGTCAACTCAACCAGTTCTGTCAAGCGATAGTCTAAATCAGGACGTTTACATCCACAGCCTTCACAGATATAGGCACCCAAGTTTGCATAGGTATTGTGCTCGTATTTGAGGATGCCTTGACAGTCAGGGCAGAGAATCCCTTCGGTATTGTAGTGAGCTAGTTGGGCTGATCCTTTCTCCAAGTCAAAACCAAAATACTGTACAGGATTTGGAATAGCTGGCTTGTAGAAAAGTGGACTGTCTCCATTAAGAAGAACAGTAGCCGTGGGCACCTTACGGATGGCATCCAAAATCATCTTGTAAGTTGTGTAAATCTCGCCATAGCGGTCCATCTGGTCACGGAAGATATTAGTGATAACAAATAGGCTTGGCTGGATATAGTCACAGATACGAGATAGACTGGCCTCGTCGATTTCTAGGACGGCAATATTTTTCCCAGTTTTAGAAGATTTGGCTGTTAAGAAGGTTGTCGCAATTCCTGTGATCATGTTGGCACCGCTTGGGTTGGTCAGAACTTGACCATAAACCTCTTTTAAAATGCCGACAGTGAGGGCAGTTGTCAAGGTTTTTCCGTTGGTTCCAGTGATCACAACAATCTCGTAGTTCTTAGCTAAATTTTGTAAAATATCTTTATCAAATTGAAGGGCAAGTTTTCCTGGAAGGGTACTCCCACGGCCAAGACGGCTTAAAATGAAGTGGGAAGAACGCCCAGCAAGAAGGCCCAAAGTAGTTTTTAATTTCATGTTTCTATTATATCATAAAAGAGGGAAAAGACAGATTTGATACTCAATGAAAATCAAAGAGCAAACTAGGAAGCTAGCCGCAGGCTGTACTTGAGTACGGCAAGGTGAAGCTGACGTAGTTTGAATTTGATTTTCGAAGAGTATGAGATTTCGCAGAAATGAAAACAGCCCTCAGAGGGCTGTTAGATACGATTAAGTTTCAACTTAAATCGCAAACAAGTCATTCAAGTTCTCAGCCAAGGTTGGGTGAGTGAAGATTTGTTTTGTAAAGTAAGTGTAAGGAATCTTGTTGTCCATAGCAACAGTGATGATGTTGATGATTTCTTGAGAACCTTCTGAGAAGATGCTTGCTCCAAGAATTTCTTTTGTTTCAGTATTGACAACAGCTTTGAAAGCTCCGCGAAGGTCTCCATTTACGTGACCACGAGGCATTGCTGCAACAGGGATTTCCTTAACAGCGTATGGAAGTTTCAAATCAGCTGCTTGGCTTTCAGTCAAACCAACTTGTGAAAGTGCAGGTGTGATGAACATAGTGTTTGGTACATTGAGACGGTCTTCAAGAGTGTAGCTGCCATCTCCAGCAAGGTAGCTGTAAACAACACGGAAGTCATCAAGTGAAATATAGGTGAATTGAAGGCCACCGTTGACATCTCCAACCGCAAAGACACCAGGAACGTTTGTTTGACAATGTTTGTCTACTTTAATAGCACCACGTTCAGTTAGTTCAATATCTGTATTTTCAAGTTGCAGTGGTTCTACGTTTGGTTTGCGTCCAGTTGCGTAGAGAAGGGCATCGAAACGGTAAGTTTCGTTTTCAGTTACGACAAGGACTTGGTCACCGTCGTTTTTGATTTCAGTAGTGCGAATGTTTTGAAGCAATTCAATACCGTCTTCTTCCATGTATTGTTTAGCAAGAGCTGCGATGGAAGGTTCTGCACGAGGTAGGAAAGTATCCAAGGCATCTAGAACTGTAACCTTGCTGCCAAGTTTGTTGTAAAGACCAGCAAATTCAAGACCGATATTTCCGCCACCAAGAACTCCAAGTTTTTCAGGCAATTTGTCCAAGTTTTGAATACCTGTTGAGTCAAAGACGTTTTTGCTTGTAGCAAGTCCAGGGATTGGCAAGACGTTTGAAACAGCACCAGTGTTGATGACGATTGTTTCAGCGGTCAGTTCTTTCTTTTCATCACCAGCTTGGATTTCGATGACTTTATTTGAAAGGAAGTGAGCTTCCGCATCAAAGATGTCCACGCCTGTACCAGCAACAGTAGCATAGTTTTTACCGTTGAGGCGACCAGTGATCGTGTTTTTGGTAGCAATCACTTCTTCAAAAGACAAGTCTTTCTCAGCAGCAACTAGCAAAGTTTTAGTTGGGATACAACCAATGTTGATACAAGTTCCACCATACATAGCTTTACTACGTTCAACAAGGGCAACTTTTTTGCCAGCTGAAGCCAATTTACCAGCTAGTGTTTTACCAGCTTTACCAAATCCGATAACGATTAAATCATAAGTTAACATTTATCTTCCTCCTATTCGCATTTCATTCTAGCACAAGAAAAAAACTTTTGCACAATTCTGCTACGCTTTAAAAAATTTTATGAAAAAGTGGAAATTTTGGCCTCATTTTCTCAGAAAAACCGCTTACATGACATTATCTACGGATTAGGCTATCTTTTGCTTCTCTCTTGTGTTATACTAGATAGGTTGCAAAGAAAACAGTACTTTTCTTTTGTGGAAAAGAAGCAACACGATTTTGTATCCAGTATATGAAAATACGTCATAAAAAGAAAAGTATAAACTAAGCCCTATAGGGTGGCTTCGCACCACCTTTAGAAAGAAGAAGAACGTGAAATTTAATGAATTAAACTTGTCTGCTGATTTGCTAGCAGAGATTGAAAAAGCTGGTTTTGTAGAAGCCAGTCCTATCCAAGAACAAACTATTCCCTTGGCTATAGAAGGCAAGGACGTTATCGGTCAAGCTCAGACTGGTACAGGAAAAACCGCAGCCTTTGGCTTGCCAACCCTTGAAAAAATCCGTACAGAAGAAGCGACCATCCAAGCCTTGGTCATCGCTCCAACTCGTGAACTAGCTGTCCAAAGTCAAGAGGAACTCTTCCGCTTTGGTCGTAGTAAGGGAGTCAAAGTCCGCTCAGTATATGGTGGATCAAGCATCGAAAAACAAATCAAGGCCCTTAAATCAGGTGCCCATATCGTGGTGGGAACTCCAGGTCGCCTCTTGGACTTGATTAAACGCAAGGCCTTGAAATTACAAGATATTGAAACTTTGATTCTTGACGAAGCAGATGAAATGCTCAACATGGGCTTCCTTGAAGATATCGAAGCCATCATTTCTCGTGTCCCTGAAAATCGACAAACCTTGCTCTTCTCAGCAACTATGCCAGATGCTATCAAACGTATCGGTGTTCAGTTTATGAAAGAACCTGAGCATGTGAAGATTGCTGCCAAGGAATTGACAACTGAATTGGTTGACCAGTACTATATTCGAGTTAAAGAACAAGAAAAATTTGACACCATGACCCGTCTCATGGATGTGGAACAGCCTGAGCTTGCTATCGTATTTGGTCGTACAAAACGTCGTGTAGATGAATTGACTCGTGGACTTAAAATCCGTGGCTTCCGTGCAGAAGGAATTCATGGCGACCTAGACCAAAACAAACGTCTTCGTGTCCTTCGTGACTTCAAAAACGGTAACCTTGATGTTTTGGTTGCAACAGACGTGGCAGCGCGTGGTTTGGATATTTCAGGTGTGACTCATGTCTATAACTACGATATTCCACAAGATCCTGAAAGTTATGTTCACCGTATCGGTCGTACAGGTCGTGCTGGTAAGTCAGGCCAGTCGATTACCTTTGTTGCTCCAAATGAAATGGGTTACCTTCAAATTATTGAAAACTTGACCAAGAAACGCATGAAAGGTCTCAAACCTGCAAGTGCAGAAGAAGCCTTCCAAGCTAAAAAACAAGTAGCTCTCAAGAAAATCGAACGTGATTTTGCAGATGAAACCATTCGTGCTAACTTTGAGAAATTTGGCAAGGATGCTCGTAAGCTAGCTGCTGAATTTACTCCAGAAGAATTGGCAATGTATATCTTGAGTCTGACTGTTCAAGATCCAGATAGCCTTCCTGAAGTGGAAATTGCGCGTGAAAAACCACTACCTTTCAAACCATCAGGTAATGGCTTCGGTGGTAAAGCTAAGGGAGGTCGTCGTGGAGATGACCGTCGTGATAATCGCCGAGGAGATAACCGTCGTGGTGGTCGTCGTGATGATTTCAAGAAAGTCAGTCGTGGAGATAATCGTTTTGATAAGGAAAAACGTTACCGTAAGGATAATAAAAAACCACGCACTACTTCAAGCGAAAAGAAAACAGGCTTTGTGATTCGTAACAAGGGCGATAAATAAGAAAAAGCGGTTCAAAATGAATCGCTTTTTTATATAAGGAGACCGAATGGAAAAGAAAGATAAATAAAATAGATATATTATCTTCTTGTAATATTATAATACACAAAAATAGGGAGCTTGTCAATAGAAAAGAAGCAATTTAATTAAAAATATTCTTGTTTTTTCAAATTGCAATTAAATAAGCAATTTTCAGATAATAATTGAAAATTCAAGCTGTTTATGTTATAATCGGGACTTTGACAGTTATGAAGTAAAAAAATCCTCATAAAGGTTGATATAAGAGCATTTTCTTGTCAAATTTTACCACTTTTCATTTGCGTACTTTCTCGTACTTTGTTATAATGGAGTGAGGTATGAAAAGATGAGAGTTAAACAATCAAAGTCAAAAAACACTATCAACTACGCTATTATTAAAGATATCAAGGTTGGAAATAAACGGACTTCTACTATCGTAGAAAACCTAGGCAATCATAACAC